>DASZCJ010000027.1:0-5601 GCA_035943155.1 Xanthobacteraceae bacterium
GTCGAACAGTGCCGGGCAGACTAGATTGCCGACATTCTCGATGAGAACGACGGTCCGCGGTCCCGGCTTTAGGGTCGAGAGTGCTCGCGTTACCATCGCGGCATCGAGGTGACAGCCGGTGCCGGTATTGACCTGTACGACGGAAGCGCCCGCATTGCGAATGCGCTCTCCATCATTCGCGGTCGCTTGGTCACCTTCGATCACGTAGAGCGGCAATTCACCAGCAAGATCGCGGATCGTGCGTTCGAGCATCGTCGTTTTGCCGGCGCCCGGAGAACTGACAAGGTTCAGCGCCAGAATCTCACGGCCGGCGAACCAGGCGCGGTTCTTTGCTGCCAACTGATCATTTTTGGCGAGAATCCGGCTTTCCACGTCAATAGTGTCGAGGGCCGCGCGGTGCTCGGAAGTATGTACATGGCGGTGATGATCGGCGGCATGTTCGCGCGAGTCGTGGGCGTGATGGTGATGATGGTGAACGTGGTCGTGCGGGCCTGTATGATCGTGGTTGTGATCATGCGAATGGTTGGATCCGCTTGGGTGCTGATGATCGGCAGCGATCGTCGTCGTCTCGCCGGTTTGCAGATCAAGCAGTGTTGCTTTGCCGTCTTGGCATCCGCAATTCGCGCACATCAGAGGACCTCTTCAAGCTCGATCGATTTGAGGTTCAACTCTTCGCCCTTAAGTCGGGTGAAGCGGAACGACCCGCATGGACAAGGTGTGAGCATGGACGGGGTCGGGAATTCAGCGCCACATGCCTCGCAGCTTGCGATCGCCGCAATCTCGCGGATGTGGAGGCTTGCGTTCTCGACTTCGGTCCCCTTGGCAACCTCTGGGAACCAGAGCGCGATCGAGTCCGGCATCACGCCGGACAACTGGCCGATCTCGACGGTGACCCGGTGTACCTTGCGGCCTTTCGCGGTATTCGCGACCAGCTCGACGATGCTGCACGTGATCGAAAGTTCGTGCATGGCGGTCCTTCAGCAGATGCGCGGCAATTGCTCGCCGACGAGCATATCGACGATGCGGTTGCCGCCGAAAGTAGTGCGCATGGTGACCCGCCCGGGCTCTGCGGACGTTACGCGGCCGATGATGCATGCGGCGCCGCCAAGAGGGTGCGCGCGCAAAGCGGCGAGCGCAGGCTTGGCCTGTTCGGGCGGCACAATGGCGACGATCTTCCCCTCATTGGCGAGATAGAGCGGATCGAGCCCGAGAATTTCGCAAAATCCACGCACTTCATCGCGAATAGGGGTGCTGGCCTCGTCGATCTCGATCGCCACCTGCGAAGCTTCGGCGATCTCGTTGAGCACTGTCGCCACACCGCCCCGGGTCGGATCGCGGATGAAGCGGGTGGTCGGAGCCGCCGCCAGCAGCGTTGCAACAACATCGTGCATTGGAGCGCAATCGCTGGCAATCGGCGTTTCCAGAGCTAGGTCGCCCCGCGCGCCGAGGATTGCTGCACCGTGATCACCGAGCAAGCCGTTGACCAGAACCAGGTCGCCCGGACGGGCGCGATGAGCGCCAAGGTCGATGTCCGCTCGGATCACGCCGATTCCGGCCGTGGTGATAAACATTTTATCGCACGCGGCCTTGTTTACGATTTTGGTGTCGCCGGCCACGATTTGCACCCCGGCCGCAGTCGCTGTTGCGGCCATCGAAGCCGCGATTCGCCGCAAAAATTCGATCGTGACTCCTTCTTCGACGATCACGGCGCAAGACAAAAACAGTGGAACCGCGCCGCCGACGGCGAGATCGTTGACAGTTCCGCAGACCGCGAGTTTGCCAATATCGCCACCCGGGAAAGTCAGCGGATCAACGACGAAGGAATCGGTGGTGAAAGCCACACGGTCACCATGGCCGGCGAGCGCGGCGAGGCTAAGCCGCGCCTGATCATCGAGCGGTGCCAACAGCGGATTATCGAACGCTTCGAGAAACACATCGTCGATAAGATCTTTCATCGCCTTGCCGCCGCCGCCGTGCGCGAGGGTTACCGTCGGCACATGAACCTTGCCGCGGGGCCGCCTGTGGACGAAAGGAACGATGTTCATGCTGCGCCGGCCTCGATTGGCGGCGGGTCGCGTTGCCGCTTCACGCCACCGTACTGATAATACGCCGAACAGGCGCCCTCCGACGACACCATGAGGGCACCCAGGGGCATCTCTGGCGTGCATGCCGTGCCGAATACTTTGCACTGCCACGGCTTGATGACGCCCTTGAGGACCTCTCCGCATTGGCAGGATTTGGGGTCGGCGATTTTGACGTTGGGCAATGCAAACTTGCGCTCGGCATCGAAGCGCGCGTAAGCGTTGCGCAACTTCACGCCGGAATGATCAATCGAGCCGAGGCCTCGCCATTCGAAGAATTCGCGCAATTCATAGACTTTGGCGACCGCTCGCAGCGCAGGCGTGTTGCCGGCGTCCGCTACGATGCGGGCATATTGGTTCTCGATCTCGCAGCGGCCCTCCTTGATCTGCTTGAGCACCATCCAGATCGACTGCAGCACGTCAAGCGGCTCAAAGCCGGCTATCACCATCGGTTTCTTGTAGAAACGGGCGATGAACTCATACGGGGCCACTCCGGTCACCATGGAGACATGACCCGGACCGAGAAAGCCATCGAGATGCAGGCCGGGACTATCGAGGATCGCCTTAATTGTCGGCACGATGGTAATGTGATTGCAGAAAACAGAAAAGTTTTCGATGCCTTCGCGCTCGGCCTGCAGCACTGTCAATGCCGTCGACGGCATCGTGGTCTCGAACCCGATGCCAAAGAAAACAACTTCGCGCTTCGGATTTTTCCGGGCCAGCGCGAGCGCATCCATCGGCGAATAGACCATGCGGATGTCAGCGCCATCGGCCTTCGCCTGCAGCAGGCTCTTACGCGATCCCGGCACCCGCATGGCGTCGCCGAACGTCGTGAAAATTACCTCCGGCCGCTCGGCGATGGCGACGCAATCGTCGACACGGCCCATTGGCAGTACGCACACGGGACAGCCGGGGCCGTGCACTAGCTCGATGGATCTCGGCAGCATCCCCTCGATGCCGTAGCGGAAGATCGAATGGGTGTGCCCGCCGCATACTTCCATGA
The DNA here is from genome assembly GCA_035943155.1 of Xanthobacteraceae bacterium. Taxonomy (GTDB): domain Bacteria; phylum Pseudomonadota; class Alphaproteobacteria; order Rhizobiales; family Xanthobacteraceae; genus BOG-931. The sequence continues at coordinate 3,085 of DASZCJ010000027.1, forward strand.
TCTGGATCGGCCGGTTTTTTGGAATCTCCATGTTGCCGGTGAGCGTCTCGATCTCCCGCACCAAAATTTGCGCCTTATCGCGGTCGCGGTATTCGTCGACATATTTCATGCGGCTGCGTCCTTCGTTGTGGCCGATCCACGGTCACTCGCAAGAATCGTATGCACCAGGTCCCAGAGGATGTGATAGGCCGTGACGTGGCTCTCCTGGATGCGGTGAATCGACATGGTCGGAACGACGAGGCAATAATCGCAGACGCCGCTCGACTTCATCTTGCCGCCATCACCGCCGGCAAGGCCAATGGTGCAAAGCCCCATCTCCTTGGCCTTGGCGAAGGCGGCGATAAGGTTCGAGGAATTGCCGCTTGTGGAAATGCCGATTAGACCGTCCCCGCGTTTGCCCTGGGCAATCACCTGGCGGACAAAGACGTGCTCGAAGCCGACATCGTTGCCAACGGCGGAAATCATCGCCAAGTCGGCAACGAGATTGATCGCGGCCAATGCCGGGCGCCCCGTGGTGATCGGATGTACGAACTCGACTGCGACATGCGATGCATCGCAACTCGAACCGCCGTTTCCCATGGAAAACAGCCGGCCACCTTGGCGATACACCTCGGCCAGCGCCTTTGCCGCCGCAACCAGTACTCCGGCTTGCTCGCCAAAAAACTGTGTATTGGTTTTTCTTGAATCGCGCGCTTTCTCTTCAACCGAATGCAGCAAGGCCGCATCGAGCGCCTCTGGATCATGTTGCTTGCCGTGGAGGAATGGATAGAGGTCGTCCAGCTCGCTTGAGTTGCTCACAGTCGATCTTCCTTTTTCGTTAGCAAAGCCTCGCGATCCGCCGCACGCATCGTTTCGAGCTCGGCTTGCGTTTCGCCCAGCTCGCTGAGAATCCTAAGGGTCTCGGCAGCCTCTTCGGCGTCGATGCGGCTCATGGCAAAGCCGACATGGACAAGTACCCAATCGCCAATGCAACACTGCGCCGGATGATCGTCGTCGACAATACAGCTGATGTTAACCTGCCGGCGCACACCGCAGATATCGACCGTCGCAATCATGTTGTCGGCATCATCTATTCTGACGATGCAGCCTGGAATGCCGAGACACATGAGCGTATCCTTTCGCAGCCGTTCTTGTTGCCTTCGAGTAGTCGGGCGGCGCCGATTATCGCCTGGCCCAGCGACAGGCCGCCGTCGTTGGCGGGAACCTCGGCGTGGGTGAGGACGACAAATCCCGCCTGGCGCAATTGTGCCGCCACGCTTTCGAATAGGATACGATTCTGGAAGCAGCCACCAGAAAGCGCAACGGTTTCAAATAGCGGCGCCCTGGTCCCATGTCGTGCAAGCCGCTTCGCAACCTGGACCAGGATAGCCGACAGCCCCTCATGGAATCGTAGCGCAATGGTCGCGCTAGAAACACGGCACGCAAGGTCACTTAGCAATGCATTCCACATCGGTGCAGGATTGATTTCCAAGAGGCCATCCGCCAGGCTCGAAACATCAAACGGATATACTGTGGCGGCAGCGCCGTCGGATGCCGACGCCGCTAGCGCTTCCAGCAGGATTGCGGCTTCGCCTTCATAGTCCTGTCGCTCGCAGCAGACGCCCAGCGCTGCCGCGACCGCATCGAACAACCGTCCGCATGAGGACGCCAAGGGCGTGTTCAATTGCTTCGCGATCATGGCATCCAGCAAGGCGCGACGTTTGCCATGCAAAGCCGCATGTAGCGCAAGTTCCGGAAACTGGGACGCCACATGGTCCCAACTGAGTTCCAAGAGATGCGCGTACAAGTTACGCCATGGTTCTCGCACCGCCTGCGCACCACCCGGCATCGCTACCGGCTTAAACCTGGCTAGTCGCCGGTAATCACGATAGTCCGCGAACAAAAGCTCTCCGCCCCAGATCGTGCTGTCGTCGCCGAAGCCAAGTCCATCGAGAACGACGCCAAGTACCTTAGGCCCGTCCAGTGGGTACCCGTTTTCAGCGAGACAGGCTGCGACATGCGCGTGATGATGCTGGACCTCTACCAGCGGCAGCCCATGTTTGTCGGCCTCCATGCGTCCTAATTTTGACGATAGGTACTCAGGATGCCGATCGATGACGATGGCCTCCGCCTCGTGGTCAAAGATTTGCCGATATAGTGCGAAATTCTTTCGATAATCGTCAAACGTGGCAGCGTTTTCCAAATCGCCTTGATGTTGTGACAAGATTGCTTGTCCATCCTTGAGCAAGCAAAAAGTTGATTTGAGTTCGCCGCCCATAGCCGCAAGTTGAGGCGTCGCCGCAAATTCAATCGGCAGTTTGATCGGGCTCGGCGCAAAGCCGCGGGCACGGCGCAGCACACGTGGTTGTCCGTTCACTACTCGAACGACGGAATCATCGACCCGGTTTGCAATCTCGCGATTGTGAACCAGCGCGTACGACGCAACAGTGGCAAGCCGTTCCCGCGCGTCAGCATCGTCAATGATCTGCGGCTCTTCAGAGATATTACCGCTCGTCATCACTAATGGCTCATCCATGT
>DASZCJ010000028.1:0-15042 GCA_035943155.1 Xanthobacteraceae bacterium
CCTATGAACGATTGGGACAGAAGGACAAGGCCGCTGGCTCCTACGCCAAGGCCCTCAATATCAACGCCAAGTACCGGTCCGCCAAGGAAGGTTTCGCCCGCGTCGGCGGCAAGATCGGCCAGACCTATCCGCCGTTCTAAGCGTTAATAGTAGGAATCGCGTAGCAAAGCCGCCGGGAGGCCCCACCATGGCCATTACGCTCAATCACACCATCGTGCCGGCGCGCGACAAAGCCGGCGCGGCGAAATTCTTTGCCGAGATTTTCGGCGTAAAGCGCAGTCGCACCGGGCATTTCGCGCCGGTGCGGGTGAACAAGCAACTGACTTTGCTGTTCGACGACGAAAAAGACTTCGACAGTCATCATTTGGCTTTTCACGTTACTGAACGCGAGTTCGACGCTATCCTGCGCCGCGTTAAGAAAGCCAACATTGTGTTTGGCAGCGCACCCTGGAGCCTCGATGACGGCAAACTCAACGATTGGGGCGGCGGCCGCGGTTTTTATTTTCGCGATCCGAACGGCCACGTACTCGAGCTGATGACCGTTCCGCAGTAGCGGCAGTGTTGCTCATCGACCTTCCCGAAGACAAACTCGCCTTGAAACAAACTATGGCCGGCGTTCTCTCACACGTCGGCCTCGCCAGAGCGCTCCGTTTCGCGCCGCGACGACAGGTCGGGTGACCGCAGATTTATCAGCCAATACAAAAGACCAAAGGCGATCGCAATTCCGCTGATACCAATGAGTTGCTCAAATGTCGCCGTGCTAAAATCGAGCAGGATCACTTTTCGTGCGATGACCAGTATTGCGATCAGCACAATAAAGCGTGCCTGCAAGACTCCAGATCTTTTGCTGAGTGCTAACGCGATTGAATGATTAAACTCAATAAGAATTAAGATGGTGAGAATTGAACCGAAAACATCCTTTAACGCTTCGACATCGGCGAGTGCGAGACCGTGCTTGAACTCATCGAACAGATCTACCGCAATGAAGATCAAGAGATAAACAATCACCGCTGAAATAAGTACCATCACAATGCGCGACGCGATTTGCTCAAATCGCTCGTAGTATGTCATTTCTTTCCACAGCCCGCGTAGCGTTCTGAAATCAAGCATGGCTTAAGCCTTTGTTGTTACGTCAGATAGATGATTGCGAGCGCCCGCAAGGAGCACGAGTGACGCGATCAGGCCCGACAGTATTGATGCGACCAGCACGCCGAGCCGAACCTGCGCCATCAGGCTTTCGTCCTCAAATGCGAGCGTACCGATGAATAAGCTCATCGTGAACCCCACGCCGGTGAGGATCGCGACTCCGTAAAGTTGGATGTAGGAAGCACCTGCAGGCCGCTCTGCTGCTCCGAGTTTGATCGCAGCCATCGCGGCTCCGAAAACACCGAGCTGCTTGCCGAGAAACAGGCCGGCGATAATCCCAAGCGGGATTGACCCAGTGAAGGTCGAAAATGACGTGTCTACGATTCGCACACCGGCATTGGCTAAAGCAAAAAACGGTACGATTGCGTAACTGACCCACGGCTTGAGCGCATGTTCGGCTCGCTCCAGCATGCTTTGTCCGTTCTCGCGGGTGAGCGGCATGGCTAAACCGACAGCAACGCCGGCAAGCGTTGCATGTACGCCCGATTTCAAGACGCAGACCCAGATGAACACGCCGACCACGACATAGAGCGAGGGCTGGCGCACATTGAATAAGTTCAATGCGACGAGGCCAACGACACCAATTCCACCCAGAAACAGCGACAGGGCCGACAGCTCGTCAGTATAAAAAACGGCAATGACGATGATTGCCAGCAGATCATCGATTATTGCGAGCGCCAGCAGAAACGTCTTCAGCGATGCTGGAACGGCCTTGCCAAGCAGAGCGCAAATTCCGATTGCAAAGGCGATATCGGTGGCCGCCGGAACGGCCCAGCCGGCCAAACTACGGGCGTCTTGCCAGTTGAGCGCGCCGTAGATTGCCGCCGGCACGACGAACCCGCCGATCGCGGCGACAACCGGAAGCACCATCTTCTGCACGCTAGCAAGCGAGCCGTCGATCACTTCGCGCTTGATTTCGAGCCCGACCAGAAGAAAGAAGATCGCCATCAGACCATCATTGACCCAGTGTTCAATGCTCTTTGACAGGCCAAGCGATCCGATACGTATTTCGGCCGTCACATGGATCAGCGCATCGTAGTAAGGAGCGAGCGCAGAATTCGCGATGCCGAGCGCGGCGAGCGCGGCGATGCCAAGCGCGATACCGCCGAAGAGATCAGTGCGGTCGGTCGTCTCAGTCATGGCGCGTCAGCCGGCAATTCATTCGGCGAGCTTAAGGCGACGATGCTTGCCGGCGGCACGCCATTCCTCGAAGCGCTGCACGACGCAGAACATCGAAGGCACGAATAGAACTGCGAGACAGGTTGAGGCGAGCATGCCGCTGAAGACGGTAATCCCGATCGATTTACGCGCACTGGCGCCGGCGCCGCTTGCAATCACCAAAGGCAGGACCCCGAGGATGAAGGAGAAAGACGTCATCAGGATCGGCCGAAAGCGCGCTGACGACGCCGTCGAACGGCGCGGTCACGTCGGTATAACCGAGATCGATTTCGGCTTGCCTTTCGTTGGCCTGCGCGGTCTGCAGATCCGCTTGCGCGGAGTCGCGCTGCGCCAGCGCTTTATCGTAATTGGCCTGTGTCGATACTTGCCGGGTAATGAGATCGGCCTGACGCTGGTATTCGGCTTGGGCCTGTTTGAGCGTCGCCTCGGCGCTCGTGATGGCCGCTTTTCCGCTTTGAACTTTAAGCTTGTAGGGTTCGGGTTCGATCGTGAAAAGCGACGTACCCTTCTTCACAAGGTCGCCGTCCTTATAGTTGATTGCTTGTACAAAGCCTGCCACGCGGGCGACGAGATCGACCGAATTAATCGCCGCCGTATTGCGGTCGCATCGAAATAACGCGTCACGTCCGGTTCGACGGGTAACGCGACAGTGACCTTCGGCGGCGGCGGTGCGGCGTAGCGATTATTCTCGCCGCACGCAGCGAGGGCCAAAACGAAGCCGAACAGAACGGTCGCGCGGACGGATCCGGCAGGGACCATGATCGAAGCCGATCGTTACGAGAGCCCGATAATTATTCACGCCTCTCCGCACCAGATAGAGGGCAGGCTGCGGACGGCATCGAGCGCTCAGACTAGCATATCTCGCGCCGATAAGTTGCGAGTTAGTCAATCCAGAATGACGCTTTAATCCAGATCGCCGGCGAGAAACCGGGCGACGGCGTCGAGCGCGCCGTTGTCGTCGAGATCCTCGTGGCCGCCGTCGAGAAACCGCACGAAGTGTTTCGGCTTGTTGGCGAGGTCGAACAACGCTTCGCCCATGGCGTAAGGAACGACCCGGTCGTGTACGCCATGCATGATCATAACCGGCGCCGTGACTTTGCCGATACGCAGGTCGGACCGAAACTGATCCTTCATTAACAGCGACACCGGTAGATACCAGTAATGGCGGGCGCCGAGCGCCACCGCGGACGTGAAAGGCGCTTCCAGAATGACCCGGCCCACCGGGCGTTCCGCTGCAAGCGCAATCGCTACGCCGGAGCCAAGCGATTCACCCCACAGCACAAGCTGTTGCGGTGAGTAGCGCCCCGCCGCGAAACGGTAAGCGGCTTGCGCATCGGCAATCAGCCCTTGCTCGCTCGGACTGCCGGCCGAGCCGCCGTAGCCCCGATATTCCAGTGCGACCAGGCCAACGCCGTCGGCGATAAGTCGGCGAAAACGGGCAACGCGAAAGCGCAGCGCTCCGCCGTTGCCGTGGAAATACACGATGACCGGTTTGGCGTCGCGCGGCGGCACGTGCCAAGCCACCACGCGCACGCCGTCCGCCGCGGTCAACGGCACCTCTTCCGCTTCGGGCAGGCCCGCTTCGGCCGGCACGACATGGGCAGCGTCCGGGAAATACATCAATGAGCGCTGCGCCACATAGATCACCGTCGCCAGCGCGGCGTAGAGACAGAATGCGATGACGGCAGTCCAGGCGAGAGCCAGCATGCTGCGCGAGGCCGCTCCTGTGCAGCGTTTTTTATGCCAGGCGCGCTGCAAGAACGCTTGTGCAATCGCCAATGCGCGCCAACGCACCGGCAGCATCACTTTGGTCGTCGCATCCATCGGTCGCATGGCAGGACTGCCTGCAGAGAAAAGCCGGCCGGCTAGGAGAAGCCGACCGGCGCAATCAAAGCGCTACCCACCACCGGCAGCAGACTTTTCACTGGCAGACTTGTGACTGGCAGACTTGTGACTGGCAGACTTGTCACTGGCAGACTTGTCACTGGCAAATCTGCACGGTGCGCCAGCGATAACCGATGCCTTCGATCCAGACCTTGCGCTTGCCCCAGTAGCAACCCGGCGCGAGCTCGGCATAGCCCGGACCCGCAGCTGCAGGATAATAACCCGGCGCTGGTGGCGGGGGCGGATAGTAGCCCGGCGATGGCGGATAGTAGGCCGGTGGCGGCGGTGGGCTATTGGCGATAGCGCTGCCGATAATGGCGCCGGCGGCGACGCCGCCGAGAATTCCAGCGCCTACCGCGCAACCATAACAGCCCGCCTTTGCTGGTGCCGGTGCAGCCACCGCAGCAAAGCCTAGCGCCGCAGCCGTGGCGAGACCGACAAGCGACTTGTGCATGTGCTCCCCTCGTGTGATCGGCCGGGATGCCGACCAGAACTGTGGATTAGCGGAAGTCCCCGAAACCCCCGAAATTGATCAGACCCGGCGAAACTCAAGCCGTGACTATTTGGCGGAAGTTAGGTGCCGAAAATTTCCGCCAGTCGCAAGCTAGCAGTCGTAAGCCGGGCGTTTCCGTTCGGAAACGCCCGCTTTTGTTCGATACAGTCAGGAGCGCGCTGGTGTTAGATGCGGTTCAGACGCAGGCGCGAACCCAACCATAGCCATTCCATACCCGGCGCCAGACGCAGGGCGGGCCATAGTATGGATACGGCGCGCCGTAATACCCATAGGGATACCCACCGTAGTAGTACGGCGCTGCCAGCGCGCTGCCGACGATGGCACCGGCGGCAAAACCGCCGAGGCCCCAGCCCCAGCCGCCACCCCAACGCGCTTCCGCAGGCGCCGAAGTCGCCATCGCTGCGCCGGCAATGGTCGCCGCAGCAACGAGGGCAGTCAGCATTTTCTTCATGACATTCACCTCAGGTTTGAGAGTCTTGCTTGCATTCAAAAACCAAGACTTGGTTTTCGAAAACCAAGACTTGTTTTCCAAAAACCAAGACTTGTTTTGAAAAACCAAGACTTGTTGCCCTAAGTTCCCATTTATTGGTGAATGCAGACTGAATGATCCTGCCAGATTGCAGCCATCTTTGGGCCCGTTGCCGCGCGGCTGCCGCTGGCGCAATCGAATTGATCGCACTGCGACGGGCACTTTCGCCGACGACTGACCAAGCCGCCTTCCCCGCTCCAGTCGCGATCAAAATTTTGTCATGACGCGTGGAGCCGAGACGAGATGCCACCCGCGGTGCCACCGAGCCGCAAGCATGGGGCTGCCGGCCCCTCCAAAGACCAGGCCCGCCGCGGCTTGAAAGGTTGCGACAATCCGTCGCAGACACGTCGTATCAATTGATGGGGCTTGGTTTTTTGGGACTTCGCCGCCTTGCGGACGGGACCCGGCGCGCACATCGACCGTCAGGCGATGATGTCGGGCGTGAGCTGGTCCTCGATGAAAGTGATGCGGTCGCGCAACTGCAATTTGCGCTTTTTCAGGCGCTGTACCTGGATAATGTCGGAGCCAGGCGATTCCTGCAGCGCGGCAATCGCGGCATCGAGATCGCGATGCTCCTGCTGCAGGCGTGCCAATTGCGCCCGAAGCTCGCGTTCTTCCTCTTTCGTCATCGCCGCCCTGGTCGCGCTAGACTGGGCTCGGTGAGCGCGGTTTTCGGCCCGCAAGCCGCCGCATGGTGCACCTGACTGCGCGTAAGTGACGGTCGATTATCGCGTTTTGGTCATTAGCCCACAAGCCCGCGCCATTGCCGCGACAGGGATTTTCGCCGGAGCAAAAGCGGAGTATCCTAGCTGCGATTGTCAGGGTGTAGGATGATCTGAACCGGCCATCTGCAAGGAGGCATGCCACATGGCGATTGAATCGCATCTTGCGGAACTCGAAAAACGGCACAACGCACTTGAACAGGAAATCGCAGAAGCCCTCACCCACCCCTCGATGGATAATCTACAAATTGCGGAACTCAAGCGGAAGAAATTGCACGTCAAGGACGAGATGGCTCGGCTCAAGGACGCTCTCGTCCATTAATCAGTAACAGTAGTAAGCCGATTGACCGCGCGCCGGATCGCCGCCGGGCGCGCCAGTGGCCTTTTTTCGCGCATGTGGAAGCCGGCCGCTATATTCGCTTCACCATCTCGCGCAGCTTGAACTTCTGCAGCTTGCCTGTCGAGGTCTTCGGGATTTCCGCGAACACCACGTGACGCGGGCATTTATAGGCAGCGAGATTTTTTTTGCACCAGGCGATCAGGTCCTCGGCCGTCGCATCGGCGCCGGGCTTTAGCTCGACGAATGCACACGGCGTCTCTCCCCATTTTTCGTCCGCCTTCGCCACCACGGCGACAACCTGCACCGCCGGATGTTTGTAGAGAGCGTCCTCGACTTCGATGGACGAGATGTTTTCGCCGCCCGAAATAATGATGTCCTTGGAGCGGTCTTTGAGCTGAATGTAGCCGTCGGGATGCATGACGCCGAGGTCGCCGGAATGAAACCAGCCGCCGGCGAACGCCGCCTCGCTCGCCTTTTTGTTCTTCAGATAGCCTTTCATCACCACATTGCCGCGGAACATGACTTCACCCAAGGTTTCGCCGTCGCGCGGGACCGGTCGCATCGTCTCCGGATCGAGCACCTCAAGCGCTTCGAGCACCGGATAGGCGACGCCCTGGCGTGCTTTCTTGGCCGCCTGCTCGGAGGACGCGAGCGCGTCCCATTCGCGGTGCCAGTCGTTGATAGCCGCCGGGCCATAGGTTTCGGTCAAACCGTAGAGATGCGTGACGTTAAAGCCGGCGGCCGTCATCGCCGCCAACACCGCCTCCGGCGGCGGCGCGGCCGCCGTGGCGAACTGCACGACGTGCGGCAACGGCTTTTTCTCATGCGCCGCCGCGTTAAGCAGTGTCGACATCACGATCGGCGCGCCGCACAAATGGGTGACCTTGTGCGTGACAATGGCGTCATACATCGCCGGCGCACGGACCGCGCGCAGGCATACATGGGTGCCGGCGACGACTGAAAGCGTCCAGGTAAAGCACCAGCCGTTGCAATGAAACATCGGCAGCGTCCACAGATAAACCGGATGCTTGGCCATGCCGCAGGTGATGACATTCGCCATGGCCAGGAGAGACGCGCCGCGATGGTGGTAAACGACGCCTTTGGGATCGCCGGTCGTGCCAGAGGTATAATTGAGCGAAATAGCGTCCCATTCGTCGCGCGGCATTGCCCACGCAAAATCGGGATCGCCGCCGCGCAGGAAATCCTCGTATTCGATTGCGCCGAGGCGGTCGCCGGCGCCGGTGAACTCTGGATCGTCGTAGTCGATCACCAGGGGCTTTTGTTTGCAGGCAGCCAGCGCCTCTTTGACCACCTTGGAATATTCGCGGTCGGTGATCAGCACTTTGGCTTCGCCGTGGTCGAACGTGAAAGCAACGATCGCCGCATCAAGCCGCGTATTGATGGTGTTAAGCACGCCGCCCGCCATGGCGACCCCGTAATGGGCCTCCAGCATGGCCGGCGTATTGGCCAACACGACCGCGACCGTGTCGCCGCGTTTGATGCCGCGCTGGGCGAGCGCGGAAGCAAGCCGCCTCGTGCGCGCGTAAAATTCCCGATACGTCCAGGAGCGCGCGCCGTGGATGATGGCCGTCTGGTCCGGATAGACCGCGGCGGCACGGGCGAGAAACGACAATGGCGTCAGCGGCTGGAAATTCGCCGGGTTGCGATCGAGATCGGTGTCGTAGGGGCTCGCCATCTTCCAAGCCTAGCGAAAAGATCGAACCGAGCGAATAGGTCAGATCACCACAAATCGCCGCTTTTTGCCGCTCGTTGCTGTTCGCCCTCGGCTGACGGCGATATAGTAGGACGAAATAACAGCGCAAACAGTAGGCGCTTCCTAGGGACGCTGCGAGGAAGACTACTATGGACGCCCACGCTAGCCGCTACCATGAGATCTATGCGCGCTGGCAGCGCGATCCGCTCGGATTTTGGGACGAGGCGGCAGCCGATATCGACTGGCTTGAAAAACCGAAAAAAGTTTTCGATGCCACGGCCGGCGTTTACGGCCGTTGGTTCGTCGGCGGGGTCTGCAACACCTGCTTTAATGCCGTCGATCGGCACGTCAATGCCGGCCGCGGCGAGCAGGTCGCGATCATTTATGACTCACCGCTCGCCGGCGCCAAACGCACCCTCACCTATCATCGCCTGTTGACCGAAACGCAGGTGCTTGGCGGCATGCTGCGCGATCTCGGCGTCGGCAAGGGCGACCGCGTCATTATTTATATGCCGATGGTGCCGGAGGCGGTGATCGCCATGCTCGCCTGCGCGCGCATCGGAGCAATTCATTCCGTCGTATTCGGCGGCTTTGCCGCGCGCGAACTCGCCACCCGGATCGACGACTGCAAGCCAAAAGTCATTCTATCGGCAAGCTGCGGTCTCGAGCCAGGGCGCGTCGTGCAATATAAGCCGCTGCTCGACGAAGCGATTACCCTTGCCACGCACAAGCCATCGAGCTGTCTGATTTTGCAACGGCCGCAAACGCAAGCGACGTTGATCGAAGGCCGCGACCGCGACTGGGCGCAAATGCGCGATCACGCGCTCATTCACGCCCGCTCCGCTTTCGATTGCGTGCCGGTCGAAGCGACCGACCCGCTCTACATTCTTTATACGTCCGGCACGACCGGACAGCCAAAAGGCGTGGTGCGCGACAATGGCGGCCACATGGTCGCGCTCAAATGGTCGATGAAAAATCTCTACGGCGTCGAGCCGGGCGAAGTGTATTGGGCTGCCTCGGACGTCGGCTGGGTAGTCGGACATTCTTACATTGTCTATGCGCCGCTGTTGCACGGCTGCACCTCCATCCTCTACGAAGGCAAGCCGGTCGGCACGCCGGATGCCGGCGCATTCTGGCGCGTCATCGCCGAACATAGCTGCGCGGCGATGTTCACCGCGCCAACCGCGTTCCGCGCCATCAAGAAGGACGATCCGCAGGGCAAGCTGCTGGCCCAATACGATCTGAAAAAATTCCGCACCTTGTTCCTTGCCGGTGAGCGCGCCGATCCCGACACGCTGGCCTGGGCGGAAAAACTCCTCAAAGTGCCGGTGATCGATCATTGGTGGCAGACCGAAACCGGCTGGGCCATTGCCGGCAATCCGGTCGGGCTCGGTATGCTGCCGGTCAAGCATGGCTCGCCGACCTTGGCTATGCCCGGCTATGACGTGCGCATCGTCGACGAAGGCTGCCGTGAGCTGCCGCCCGGCAAGATGGGTTCGATCGTCGTCAAGCTGCCGCTGCCGCCGGCCTGCATGCCGACGCTGTGGCAGGCGGACGCCCGCATGCGCGAAAGTTATCTCGACGAATTTCCCGGCTATTACAAAACCGCCGACGCCGGATTCAAGGACGAGGACGGCTACATCTTTGTCATGGGCCGCACCGACGACATCATCAATGTCGCCGGCCATCGGCTCTCCACCGGCGGAATGGAGGAGGTGCTGGCGTCGCATCCCGATGTCGCCGAATGCGCCGTGCTCGGCGTCAAGGACGCGCTCAAGGGCGAAGTGCCGTGCGGCTTCATCGTGCTCAAATCCGGCGTGAACCGCCCGCCCGCCGAAATCGAGAAAGAATGCGTCGCGCTTATTCGCGACAAGATCGGCCCGGTCGCGGCGTTCAAGATCGCCATCACGGTGGCGCGGTTGCCGAAAACCCGCTCCGGCAAGATCCTGCGCGGCACCATGAAGAAAATCGCCGACGGTGACGCTTGGCAGATGCCGGCGACCATCGACGATCCGGCGATCTTGGACGAGATCGGCACGGCGCTTAAACGCAAAGGCGCGGCAACTACAGTCGGATAAGGCCGTACGATTTTTGAGCTTGTGCGTTATCGGGCATGGCTGTTGCGAGACTGTTGTTTGTATGCGGTGTCGCCCTCTCGATCGGGCTTGCTGATGCGCAGCCGCAAAGCGCACCGCCCGCAGCGCCAAATGCTGGTACTCCGCCAAGCCAAGTCGCCGCCCCGCACCCGCCGACGTCCGACGACATCTGCCGCGCGCTCGAAGAGGACGCCGCGGAGAACGAAATTCCGGTCCAGTTCTTCGCCCGGGTAATCTGGCAAGAAAGCCGGTTCAATGCGCGCGCGGTGAGCAAGAAAGGAGCCGCCGGCATCGCGCAATTCATGCCGGCGACGGCGGACTATCGCGGGCTCGTCGATCCATTCGACCCGATCGAAGCGCTGAAAAATTCCGCCCGCTACCTGCGCGAGCTGAAAACGCGCTTTGGCAATCTCGGTCTCGCCGCCGCGGCCTATAATGCCGGGCCGGGACGCGTCAATGCCTGGCTCACCAGTCATCGGCCGCTACCGGGCGAGACGCGCAATTACGTCGCCATCATCACTGGCTGGACGGCGGACGAGTGGGCTTCGCCCTCGCCGCCCAAAACCGCCGAGACGACCATTCCGCAGGGCGTGCCGTGCACACGGCTTGCGAATCTTATTCTCGCGCCGAAAGAGCAAGCGCAACGCATGGCGGCTTACATCCCGCGCTGGGGCATGCAGCTCACGGCCAATTGGTCGGAGAGTAAAGCGTGGGCGACTTATCGGATGATCCAGAAACAGTATACAGCGCTGATCGGCGATCGCGAGCCGATCGTGGTGCGCAGCCGCGGCATCGGATTAGGCAGCGCCCTGCGCTACAACATCCGCATCGCCGACGACGATCGTGCTTACCTTGAGAGCTTCTGCCGCAAACTGATCGCCGCGGGCGGCGCCTGCGTCGTGCTGCGCAACGATCGCGGCTGATGCGTCGATCGATCAACAAAAGTTGAATCGCGTTCGTCTCTGGACCTAACAACAACTAAAAATCCGTCCAATTCGGAAAATATTTTCGCGCGTTTACCGCACCATGAAATCGCGCTCCGAGCTTAGGAACTCAGTGCGGTTTCAAACGTTGTCGGTGCTTGAAAAGAGGAGATGAAGCCATGCGCATGATCACGCTCATGGGAACCGCCGCTGCGGCGTTAACCGCCGCAACGTTATTGGCGACGCCCGCTAGCGCGGATCGCGTTTGCCGCCAAAGTTGCGACGACGGCTTCTGTCGAACCCGCTGCTTTGACCGCGGTGACCGCCTGTACATGTATGACCGTGACCGGGACGATTATTACTATCATCGCCACCGGCCGGGCATCGGAGTCTACGGACCGGGCTTCGGCGTTGGCATCGGTCGTTGATATCGGACCGGTAACATCGGACTGCTGAGGTAGAAAAGCGATAACTATTCGATGAAAGTTCGAAGGGGCGTCTGGTCCTCGGACCAGGCGCCTCTCTTCGTTGTAGCCGGCAATCGCTTACGCGCGATGATGTTATTCGCTCTTGCCGAGTTGCTTGAGCTTGGCGAACACCGCCTCGACATTGAGCTCTTCGCCGGGCTTTTTCGCCTCGACGGGCTCGGGCTCTTCCTTCGGCGCCGTCGTCACCGACGCGGGCAATAGCGTGGCGCCGGGTTCCTGGACCGGAGCGGGTTTTTCCTTGGCCGCCTTCTGCACTTCCAGATCGAGATCGATCTGCGAGCAAAGCCCGAGCGTCACCGGATCGAGCGGCGTCAGATTGGCCGAATTCCAGTGCGTGCGTTCGCGGATCGCCTGGATTGTCGACTTGGTGGTGCCAACGAGCCGCATGATCTGGCTATCCTTGAGCTCGGGGTGATTGCGCACCAGCCACAAAATCGCGTTCGGTCGATCCTGGCGGCGCGACACCGGCGTGTACCGCGGGCCTTTCTTCGGCTTGGCTTCAGGCAATCGGACTTTCGGCTCGGCAATATGCAGCCGATGTTTGGGATCGGCCTCCGCCGCCTGGATCTCGTCCCGCGTCAATTGGCCGGTGAGGATCGGATCAAGACCCTTGATGCCCTGCGCCGCGTCGCCGTCGGCGATCGCTTTCACCTCGAGTGGATGCAAATGACAAAGTTCGGCGATCTGGTCGAACGACAAGGAAGTGTTTTCGACCAGCCACACGGCGGTTGCTTTCGGCATCAAAGGGGTGATCGCCATAGGTAAATCTCCTCTGTGCTTCGCCCGCCCACTGGGCGAAGCCACTCACGTCATCAACGATGACCGGGAAAGCTTTTTTGAATATAGGCGGCGCGGCGATCCCGCGCAACCGGCCCGTTTTTGGCGCTGGATGCGCCTATTTCCGCGCGCCTGGTGCTTTTAATTGGATCAGCGCGACGGAACCACGCCCTTCGCTGCGTTGGCGATAGCTTCGTAAGAAATCGTACCGTCCGCCGCGGTCGGCACTGATTCGCGCAACCGCGCTTTGAGTTGCTCGCGCGCAGCTGGCGTAATGGCCGCGAGCGCTTTGCCGGACGGACCGACCGGCAGAGTGATCGATTCCCAGAAATCGTCGAAACTAGAATAGCTGACACGGATGCGGATCACCTCGGTCTCGATCGATGTCAATCCCGCCTGTCGCCAGAGCGCAGTCATGGCATCGCGGCTGGCGGCCTCGGTGTTCGGCCGTTCAGGTACTGCCATGCCCAATGATTTCATGGCGGGGGCGAGCGGCGAAATCGGCGTGCCATCCGGAAAATCCCACATGTACGTGGCGACAATGCCGCCCGGCCGCACCACCCGCGCCATTTCCGCCACGGCTTTCGCCGGATCAGGAACGAAGACAATGACCAGCGCCATCGCCGCGGCATCGAAACTGTTCTCGGCAAACGGCAGATCCTGCGCGCCGGCAACGCGAAAGTCCGCCCGTTTTGCTCCCGGCCTAGTCCGCGCGTAAGCGATCTGGCCTCGCGATGGATCGACGCCGATGATCGCCGCGGGCGAACACCGTTCGATCAGCACCTCGGTGAACGCCCCATTGCCGCAGCCGACGTCGATCCAGTTGAGATTTTTCGGCGCCGCGAGCCAATCGAGAAATTTTTCTCCGGCAAGCCGGCTCCAGCGGCCCATCAGCCGCTCATAGGCTTTGCCATCGTCGAAAAGGTTTTGTGCTTGGTTCATCGCGTAACTATGCCGCTTGTTTAGTTTCGTGCGCTTTGATGACCGCCCAGACCCGGCTCGGCGTTGCCGGCATGTCGATGTGCTCGATGCCGAACGGCTTTAACGCATCGAGAATGGCGGCCATGATCGCGGGCGGCGCCCCGGTTGCTCCCGCTTCGCCCGCACCTTTGACGCCGAGTGGATTGGTCTTGGCCGGGACTTCCGTCAGCTCCGAAGTGAAATCCGGCAGATCGGCGGCGCGCGGCATGGCGTAATCCTGGAAACTGCCGGTGACGAGCTGACCGGCGGAATCGAACACGATCGCCTCCATCAGCGCCTGGCCGGCGCCTTGCGCGACGCCGCCATGAATCTGGCCCTCGCAGAGAAGGCGGTTCATGACCTTGCCGACGTCGTCGACCGCGGCATAGCGCTCAAGCGCGACCGCGCCGGTTTCGGGATCGATCTCCACCTCGCAGACATGGCAGCCGTTGGGGTAATTCGGCGGCTCGGCAGCGAAAGTGCCGGAGGCTTCCAACCCGACGTCGAACTGCGGCGGCAGCATCATCGGCCGATAAAATCCCTTGGCGACCTCGGTCAGCGGCAAGGCGCGGTCGGTGCCGACGATGTGGAACGACCCATCCTTGAATTCGAGATCGCCGGCGGCCGCTTCCAGCATCATCGCCGCCATCGGCTTTGCCTTCTCGATGATCGCATCGGCGGCGCGTTTGAGCGCGTTACCGCCGACATGCATGCTGCGCGAGCCGTATGTGCCGCGGCCCATAGGAACCGCGTCGGTGTCGCCCTGCACGAAGCGGATATTCTCGAACGGCACGCCGAGCCACTCGCTCACCATCTGCATGTAGACGGTCTGATGGCCCTGGCCATGCGAATGCGTGCCGGCGAGAATGGTCAGCATGCCGCTCGGATCGAAGCGCAGCACCATGCGATCGTTGAACACCGCGGCCTCTTCCAGAAAATAGCCGACGCCGCGGCCGCGCAGCTTGCCGTGCTTTTTGGATTCGGCGGCACGCTTGCCGAACCCGTTCCAGTCGGCAAGTTTCAGGCACTCGTCCATGACATGGACGAAATCGCCGCTGTCGTAGGTAATACCGGTTTGCACTTTGTGCGGCATAGCGGCGGAGGGAATGAAATTGCGCCGCCTGATCTCCACCGCGTCGATGCCGAGCACGCGCGCGGCGCGGTCGAGCAGCATTTCGATTAAAAACGTCGCTTCCGGCCGCCCGGCGCCGCGATAGGGCGCAAGCGGAATAGTATTGGTGAGCACCGCCTTGCCGACAGCATGGACCGCCGGAATCTGATACACGCCCGGCGACAGCCGCAGCGCGAACAACGGCACCACCATCGCGGCGCCGAACACATGCGAACCCATCGCGTGCAGCGCATTGACGCGTAATCCTAAGATTTTGCCGTCCTCGTTCAGCGCCAATTCCCCAGTGACGACCTGATCGCGGCCTTGCGAATCGCCGAGCAAGGCTTCAGATCGCGTCGAAACCCATTTCACCGGCCGGCCGCCGACATGGCGCGAGGCCCATACCACGAGCGCATCCTCCGGGTAGCCGCCGTGCTTCATGCCGAAGCCGCCGCCGACATCGGGCGAGATGACGCGAAGCTTGGTTTCAGGAATTTTCAGGACCTGCCCGGCGACTGCGGAGCGCGTGCCGTGCGGATTCTGTGAGGTGGAATAGAGCGTGTAGCTGTCGCTGTCCGGATGATATTGGCCGATTGCCGCCCGCGGCTCGATGGAATTCGCGGTGATGCGGTTGTTGGTCAGCTTGAGCGAGACTACGT
>DASZCJ010000029.1:0-1615 GCA_035943155.1 Xanthobacteraceae bacterium
CAACCAGCGGCGGATCTTTTCCGACATCGCCAAGCAGGTGACGCAATTCCAGCCTGGCAAGGAAGTCGCGCCTGGCGTCGTCACGCTGCCGGCGCCGGGCCACACACCCGGCCATACCGTTTTCGCCATTCATTCCGGCGATCAGTCGCTATTGGTGTTGGGCGACACCGCGCAGCACCCCGCGGTATTTGCGCGCCATCCGGACTGGCAAGCGGTATTCGACATCGACGGCGCCGCCGCGGTTGCGACGCGCAGGAAGCTGTTCGACCGCGCCACCGCCGACCGTATGCTCGTCACCGGCTATCATTTTCCGTTCCCGGCCTGCGGACATTTGATCAAGACCGCGAGCGGCTATGAGCACGTCCCTGTCGAATGGCAGCCGACATTGTGAGGCGTGGCGTAAAGTATGCCGTTAATCAAACTTTTGGAGGCCGGCAGTTGGCCGGCCTCCCTTATCCCGCGCTTGATATTTTTCTTAGCGACAGGACGACCAAAATCCGACTTGCGGGCCAAGCGGCACTGCCGCTGGCGGCCGCAAGCCGGTGCGTACGATCCAGGCCTCGGTTCGCACCGCATCTGGGTGCTAATTCTGGATCGCAGGCAATTGGATTTACGAACTCCTGGCGACGCCGGCCTGATGCGTGTTAACCGGCTTGGCATGCCGGGCATGACGCACGACATGATTCCTGCCGCGCGCCACATGCTTGCGCACATGCGAGCGGTGCCGCGCCGTATGCTTCACCGTTTTGCCCACCTTGTTCATGGTGGCGGCAGGCGCGGACGGCGCCTGAGTTTGGGCCGCAGGCCCTGAGCCGATATTGCCCGACGGCTGTACGGCAAGCGCCGAGCCGGCGATCAAGCTGGTCGCGAGCAGCGCGGCGGCGAATTTCGTCAACATGGTGCTCTCCTTTTTGTACGGCGCCGGCCAAACCTTCGGCTTAGAACTGGCGCCGAACGTCGAGGAGACATTTACGCCTCGGCCGCTGAATGCGATCTGAAGTGCCGCAGCGCTTAGCGTTCACCTACGTGAAATTCTCGTAATGCCGAATCTCGAAAAGCCATTCGCGAAGGCCAAAAAGGCTATGACGCATCAACTTTTCGTATGGTAGGGCAGACGCGCGCCGTCCTCCGGAAGAAATGCTAGGATGGCGGTGTTAGCTCGTTTGGATCAAATCTCTTGGGAACCTCGCACGCTGGGAAGATGCCGAAGAAATCGCTGGGGAATAAAGTCGTAAATTGCAGACTCTTGACGCTAGGCAGGCTCAGCCAAACTTGATCGGAAGACCACGAAACTTGGTCAAAAACCGAACTTGCCACCTAATCGGAGGTATCATGCGCAAAACGTCGTTGCTTACCGCGATCATCCTTTCCGCCGCAGTGTCGGGGGCCCCTCAACTCGCCGCTGCGATGGGATCGAGCAATCCCGCACCACCGCAAAGCGATAAGCCGTCGGGCTCCACCACCAAACAGAAGAAGAAAGACAAGGACAAGAGCAGCTCGGCCAAGGAGTTCTTGGATCGTTACCACGGCGCCTATGCGCTGATCTACCACAAGGAGGACTACCAAGGCGGCATCACCGCGCTGCGTGCCATGGGCTACGACGACAATGCCGACG
>DASZCJ010000030.1:0-2415 GCA_035943155.1 Xanthobacteraceae bacterium
TCCGTCGGAGCTTAGGTTCGTGCTGCGATCAATTGGCTCCAACGCGCAATCGCCTGGGCCTTGGACAGGTGACTAGCGGTTCTGGGCAAACAGTTGCTGGCCCATCGTATTAAAGCGTGCCTTCTGGTCGTCGTTAAGCGCAGCGTAAAAATCGGAAAGCGCCGGCCGAACCGTTTCAACCGCTTGCAGCATTGCCTGCAGCCGATTGCCGACGACTTCGAGCCGACCCGGCGGCGTTGCCGGGATTTGGCTTGGACACGCCGCTCTGATCATATCCGCCGCTTGGGCCGCGGCGGATTGCAGCGCTTCAAGCCGCGCGCGCTGCGCATCATCGGGCCGCACGATGCGATCGATCTGTTCGTTCGGCCACGCCAGAATATTAGCGCCGCATTCGGCTGTCGGATTTGCTGCATTTGTTGGACGAGCCCGCCTACCCTGGTTGGCGCCGATACTATTAAACCGCGCTTTCTGGTCATCGCTCAGTGAGTCGTAGAACCTGCCAAGCGGCGGCAACACAATGTTGACCGCTTGCAGCAACCCGTCCAACCGTTCGTGCATATCATCAAGCCGCCCCGTAGGCGTAAACGCCACGCTGGTCGGGCAGTGCGCCTTGATCACGTCACTGGCTTGCACGATGGAATTGCCGAGATCATCGAGCAGTGCGCTTTGCTGTTGATCAGGCTGCACCGCATCGGCGATGTCGTTGATGGGCCAGCCGGTCACTTCAGCGGCTTCGTCGACGCAGCTTTGCGCGACGCTCTGGGTCAGCTCCCGCATGCGCGTCGATGCGCCAGGTCCACCTACGTATTGGTCATAGGTGTAAGGAGGAAAGATCGCTTGGTAGACGTCGTCATAACCATAGGCCCAGAACGGATCGGAATATTCGTACTCATCGGGCCACAGCGCGTAATAGAAAAAATCGCCATAGGCGTACGGCCAGAACAGCGGACCGACCCAACCTAAATGGTTATGGCCGTGCCAGTCGTGCCAGCCGCGAGCCAAGAAAGGACGAAATACCGGATCGCTGACCAACCTGCGGCGATCAGCGAAATGCCGAGGGTCGATAGCCTGCGCTCCCGCGCGAGCATAGAGGCCCTGCAGGCCCTGAGCGCCATTTGGGTTCAGACGATTTGCAGCATTCCTGCCCCGCTCGTTGGCATTGAAATGGCCGTTCGCGGCGTTCGCGTTGAAATGGTTGGTTGCGGGAGCGCCCGGGTGTTGGCCGGCGAAATTACCTTGTGGCGCATGCGCCGCGCGCTCCGCCTGAACCGCATTCTGCGGGCCATGCCCGGGCCGATTACCTGGAGCCGCAATATTTGGATTTGGGCCGCGGCCGGCCGTAATGTGTGGTGCCGCGCCGGGATGCGGGCCACCACCCGGATGTGGACCAGCAAAATGAGGCGCACCGCCGCCTGGATGCGGGCCGCCACCCGGATGCGGACCAGCAATATGAGGAGCGCCGCCGCCGGGATGCGGGCCGCCACCCGGCCGCGGGCCAGCAAAATGCGGCGCACCGCCGCCTGGATGCGGGCCACCACCGGGCTGCGGCCCAGCAAAATGAGGACCGCCGCCGCCTGGGTGCGGACCACCACCACCGCCGGGATGCGGCATTGCAGCAGGATGCGGTGCAGCGGCTTGCGGATGCGGCGCTGGGGCGGGATGGCCGCCGCCACCCCCTCCTCCGCCACCTCCCGGGTGCGGCTTCCCCGGCTGAGCGCTACTGAGCCCGGGCGCGATGCATAGCACAAGCGCTATGGCGCTCACCGTTGAAGTCAATCTGCCGATACCCATGGGCGCGTTCCCTTGATTGTCGGCCAACGTAGGTTTCGCCCCGCGGTTCCCAACCTCTCGACTTTGTAATGGTGCGAAGCAATAGGTGTGACCGCGGTGACAGCAGAGATTCACTGTTCAGCTGGGAGTTCCCACAACTCGCATAACAACTGCCATTTGCGCACCTCACGAGATCGCGCATCGCAGCGATGCTTGCTGGCGCATTCGTTAACCGTTTTGGCTTCAATCGCCGCAAGCTTGAGGATCAGTCATGACTGCCCTAAAAAGTCTTGCACTCGCTGCCGCCCCTTATCGTGGCCACAACATCGCTGGCGATGGCTCAAGCTCAAAGTTCAGGCGGTCCTGACGCTCAATTGGCTACGGCCGCTGGCGCTGCGAATAATCCCCCAGCGCCAGGCACCGAACTGCTCGTCATCACGGAACGACGCACCGTAAGATGTACATGTCGACGCGCGGCAAGAAAGGTTCTCTAAAGACCGGCACAAAAGGCGGATTAGAGAGCAGCAAACTTTCCCCGACGAATTTGGCGACCTCGGATGTCACAATTCGAGGTCGTTTTTTTTCAAGCTGACCACTGGCGATCTCTAAACCTCACCCATGTCGTTGCGCGAAGAACTTCCGCCA
>DASZCJ010000031.1:0-2464 GCA_035943155.1 Xanthobacteraceae bacterium
GTCTGCATGCGCGCGATTGCCGTGGACGAGGTCTATGCCGCGGTCGCCGAGGTGCTCGCCGCGCCGCATGTCATCTCATGACGGTCGCCGAAACCACACAACGGATTCGCAATCCGTTCGAGCGGCTGTTCGCCGCGCTCACTGATCCGGCGCGCAGCGAGCGCGCCATGCTGTGGCTCCTTGCCGGTTATGTCGCGGCCTGGACAGCCTACGGCGCGATCGCCAAAGGCAGCCAAGACCTTCATTTCGATATCGGCGAAATGTTCGCCTGGTCGCATCAGATCGGCTGGAGCGCGCCGACCCATCCGCCGCTCGGCGCCTGGCTGGTGCGGCTTTGGTTCGACGTCATGCCGACCCAGGATTGGGCGTTTTATCTGTTGGCAATCTTGGTCGCGACCGTGGCGCTATGGATCGCCTGGCGGATTGCCGGCCGCTATCTGCCGCCGGAAAAGTGCGTGCTCGGTCTGGCGCTGTTGAGCCTCTTACCGTTCTATAATTTTCACGCGCTCAAATACAACGCCAGTTCGGTGCTCACCCCGTTCTGGGCGGCGACCACCTGGTGGTTTTTCCTCTCATTCGAAACGCGGCGCGCGAGCTTTGCGGCGCTCGCCGGATTGGCCGCCGGCGCCGCCATGCTCGGCAAATATTGGTCGATCTTTCTGCTCGCGGGTCTTGGCCTGGCGGCGCTGACCGACCCGCGCCGGGCCGCCTATTTCCGCTCGCCGGCGCCATGGGTCACGATCGCCGCCGGCGCCGTCGTCTTGGCGCCGCATGTTTTTTGGATCGCGACGCACGGCTTCGCCACCGTGGATTTTGCGTTCACCTCGCATGCGACGAGCCTGGCGCGCGCGGCGGCGGGATCGCTGTATTTCCTATTAAGCGTGCTCGGCTATATCGCCGCGCCGATCGTGCTCGGCGCGCTGGCGACGCTGCCAAGTCTCGCGGCAATCAAGGACACATTGGCGCCCGGTGCGCCGGAGCGGCGGATGCTCATTGTCGCCTTTGCCGCGCCGCTCTTGCTGGCGGCGCTGGTCGCGGTCGCGGCGCGCGCCGATCTCGACCCGCTATGGTCGATGTCGGCAATGACCTTGCTGCCGGTCGTGTTGTTCTCGTCGCCCTTACTCAAGGTGAACCGCAGCGCGGCCGTGAACATCTTGGCTTTGGCGATTGTGTTGCCGCTGTTGATGCTGGCGGCTTCGCCGGTCATCGCGCTCGTCATTCACCGCCAAGGCCTGACGAATTATGCGAGCCATTACCGGCTGATCGCGCAAGCGGTCGAAGAGGCGTGGCGCGCGCAAAGCGACAAGCCGTTGCGCATCGTCGGCGGCAATCGGCCGGTGGTCGACGGCAGCAACTTTTATTTCGCCGCGCGGCCGGCGACCTTCACGATCAATGAGCCGGCGCGCACGCCGTGGGTCGATCGCGCGCGCATTGAGCGCGAGGGCATGGCCATCGTCTGCCCGCGCGTCGAGCCAGGCTGCATCAAGGAACTGGACGCTTATGCGGCACGCTACGGCGGCAAGGTCGAGGATGTGACCCTGGCGCGGCGCTTCTTTGGCACAGCAGACCCGCCGATCGACTACCGGATCGCGACAATCCCGCCGCGGTAAAAAGCTCTTCCTTGTTCACCCTCCCGCCAGGGCAGAGCGAAGATTGAAGATCAATACCGGTATTGATCGGTCTTATACGGCCCGTGCTGCGGCACGCCGATATAGTTCGCCTGCTTGTCGGACAGCGTGCTCAGCTTGACGCCGATCTTGTCGAGATGCAGGCGCGCCACTTTCTCGTCGAGCTGTTTCGGCAGCGTATAGACTTTCTTCTGGTACTTGTCGGGATTGGTCCACAACTCGATCTGCGCCAGCGTCTGATTGGTGAAAGACGACGACATCACGAAGCTCGGATGGCCCATGGCATTGCCGAGGTTAACGAGCCGGCCTTCCGACAAAAGAATGATGCGCTTGCCGTCGGGAAACTCGATCTCGTCGACCTGCGGCTTGACGTTGTGCCATTTCAGATTGCGCAGCGAGGCCACCTGAATCTCGCTGTCGAAATGGCCGATATTGGCGACGATGGCGCGATGCTTCATCTTGCGCATGTGCTCGATGGTGATGACATCGATATTGCCGGTCGCGGTAACGAAAATATCGGCGCGCGGCGCCGCGTCTTCCATGGTGGTGACTTCGTAGCCTTCCATCGCCGCTTGCAGCGCGCAGATCGGATCGACCTCGGACACCATGACGCGGCAGCCGGCTTGGCGCAGTGAGGCGGCCGAGCCTTTGCCGACATCGCCGAAGCCCGCAATCATCGCCACCTTCCCCGCCATCATCACGTCGGTGCCGCGGCGGATACCGTCGACCAGCGACTCGCGGCAGCCATAGAGATTGTCGAATTTGGATTTGGTGACGCTGTCGTTGACGTTGATCGCCGGGAACAACAAGCGGCCTTCCTTCTCCATCTGATAAAG
>DASZCJ010000032.1:0-2499 GCA_035943155.1 Xanthobacteraceae bacterium
GTCCTTTGATCCGACCGTGCCGATGACATTGGCGCCAAGATGATTGGCCCATTGGCATAGGATCAGCCCGACGCCGCCGGCAGCCGCATGCATGAGCACGTTCATGCCCTTCTCGACCTTGAAGGTGCGGCGAACCAGATACTCGGCCGTCATGCCCTTGAGCATCATAGCGGCGGCCTGTTCGTAGCTGATACTGGCCGGCAATTTGACGGCGCGATCGGCAGGCACCAGGCGCTCCGCCGCATAGCATCCGAGCGCGACGACATAAGCCACACGATCGCCGACCTTAAAATCGGTCACACCCGGGCCGATTGCGGTCACCTCTCCCGCGGCCTCGTTGCCGGCGACGAAGGGCAAGCCGACCGGCGAGGGGTACATGCCCATGCGAAAGTAGGTATCGATGAAATTGACGCCGCAGGCGTGTTGCTTGACACGGATTTGACCCTGGCCAGGAGCGCCGACTTCGATCTCTTCATATGTCAGAACTTCGGGCCCGCCGACCTTATGAACGCGCACTGCAGGAACCATTGTTTTCTCCTATCGTGACTATGCAAAGCTTGTGGCTGGAAATCGGGCGCGATCATAGGTGCTCGGCAGGTCGGCGCAAGGCCATTGGTCCGCGCAAGGATGTTGGCATCACCTGCAGTACGTGCTCTTACGCGCCCGCGGTATGTTTATGGATGGTGACGCCGGAAAAAACCAACGACGATGAAATAAACTGCCAAGAGGCACAGAGCGGCACCGATCCAGACCGGCGGGTTGAGATTTTCAGCAATGGTAACGATCGCAAGCAGCGCCCAAACGACGAGTGCGGCAGAGGTAATCCCGCGCAAATGACTGATCCGTACCGGATGAACGACGTGAAACGGCACAAAGGTCAGCGCGGCCAGCGCCGTAATGGTCGCCGCGCCGATCCAAGGGCCGGGCTTTAAGATGAACAAATAGAACGCCGCGACATTCCATAGCGCCGGGAAGCCTCGGAAATAATAATCGGACGTTTTCATCAGCCGATCGGCGAAATAAAGCGCGCCCGTCACGACGATCAGGATGGCGAGAGCATTGGCGGCGGAGCCAGGCAACAGCCCGCTCGCGGCCAGGGCGTAGGCCGGCACGAAAACATAATTGAGGATGTCGACCACGAGGTCGAGGATGTCGCCAGACCAGCGCGGTAATAGCTTGGCGACCTGCAGACGCCGCGCGAAGGTGCCGTCGACGCCGTCGATGCAGAGCGCCGCGCCGAGCCACACGAACATGATCGGCCATTCGCGGTTCACTGCGGCAATCAAAGCTAATAGTGCGCAACCGGCGCCACAGGCGGTAAATACATGCACTGCAAAGGCCGCCGCGAGTTGCCCGGGACGGGCCGATGCGGGTGGAGTATCGGGGTCCATGTCGGAAGCTTACATGTTAAATTGAGGACCGTACGCAAGCGCCATATGTTTGCAGGGTTTTCGACCGTAACCCATGGGTGCATCGCAGCGCTTGACCGATAGGATCGCAGGATAACCGTGACCCAACCTCCCGCCGCCGAACTCTTCACCGCGGAAGTGGCCATCGTCGGCGCCGGTCCGGCCGGGCTGGTCAGCGCCATTGCGCTGGCCGCTGCCGGTGTGGACACGCTGCTCATCGCGCCGGCGGCGCAGATGGATCATCGCACCACCGCGCTGTTGGCAGGTTCGGTGGCGGCGCTTGACACTTTGGGCGTGTGGCAGCGCTGCGTGCCGCGCGCCGCGCCGCTGAAAAATCTTCGCATCGTCGACGACACGCGGCGGCTGTTTCGTGCACCCGAAGTATTGTTTAGCGCCGCGGAAATCGATTGCGACGCATTCGGCTACAATATCGAGAACCGCCATCTCACGGCGGCGCTGCAGGCGCGTGCCGCTACCCTTCCTCTGAGCTGGATCGCGGCGCCGGCTCTCGCCATCGAATGCGACGCTTCGGCGGTCATCATCAAGCACGATCAGGGCGAGGCGCGCGTGCAACTCGCGATTGGCGCAGATGGCGCGCGTTCGGTTTGCCGCGCCGCAGCCGGTATCACGACGCGCCGCCGCGCCTATCCGCAGACCGCGCTTACCCTCAATCTCAGCCATGCGCGAGCGCACGACGATACCTCGACGGAATTCCACACCGAGCGGGGTCCGTTCACCCTGGTGCCGCTTCCCGGACGCCGTTCGAGCCTTGTTTGTGTTGTCGCGCCGACGCAATGCGACGAGCTTTTAGCGATGACCGATGCGGAACTGTCGAGCGAGATTGAGCACCGGTCGCATTCACTGCTCGGCAAAATCACGATTGAGGCGGGCCGCGGCGTTTTCCCGCTCGCAGTCGAAACCGCCGATGCCGTTGCGCGCAATCGCATCGCGCTCGTCGGCGAAGCAGCCCATGTGGTGCCGCCGATCGGCGCGCAGGGGCTCAATCTCGGGCTTCGCGACGCCGCCAGCATCGCCGAAATCGTGGCCGAAGCCCACCAGCACAAGCGCGATCTCGGTAGCGCCGAGGTAC
>DASZCJ010000033.1:0-8847 GCA_035943155.1 Xanthobacteraceae bacterium
GACTATCCGCTCGCCCGTGCGCTCGCGCGCGGTGCAGCGCCATCATGACCGACAAGACGATCGAGCTCGATCAGCATCGCGGTATGGCCGCGCAAAAGGCAACCGAGCTGCGCCGGCTGTTGGCGGACGTCGAGGCGAACGAAAAAGAATTGCGGCTGCGCCAAGATGAACTGGAGACCCATTTGCTGGCGGCGCCGGCGGCGGATTGGCACGAAGCCGCCGAAAAGGCCAGCTACCTGCTCAAGCTCTTTGGGGCGACGCTCGCGGCGGCCGATCCACGACGGCAGATGCTCATTGCCGCCGTGCTCGCCGACTTCAAGCGGCTTTACGATAAAAGCTGACAACCGAAAGCCAGCGGCCGAAAAGCTGAGGACTTAAGGCCAAGGACTTCAAGCTAAGAACTGCGTTGTCGCGTTCAGTCCGGGTAGTCGCTCAACAGCCGCTTTAACGCGAGCTTCCCGGCGCTGTTGGCCTCGGCCACCGATTCGAAAAAAATATCGGATTGCTTGATCGGGCTCTTGCGGCCGGCGCGATAAATTTCCCAGCGCCACGGCTTCGGCGGCGATGCCCTGTTCTTTACGACTACGGAGAAGTCGGCGTGATCGATCATGCGAGGAAGCCTATCACGCCGACATTCAAGAATCACGCAAACGCTGCGTGCCATTTCCTTGGAACGCTCTCAACGTACCTTTGAGCGAAATTCGCGTTATGAGGGCGATTCGTGCTAACAAGCCGGGGGAACCAGCTCGGGGAT
This sequence comes from Xanthobacteraceae bacterium, assembly GCA_035943155.1. Classification (GTDB taxonomy): domain Bacteria; phylum Pseudomonadota; class Alphaproteobacteria; order Rhizobiales; family Xanthobacteraceae; genus BOG-931. The sequence goes on from DASZCJ010000033.1 coordinate 755, forward strand.
CGACGATGAATCGAACTTGTCCCGCCACCACGGCGGCGTGCTAGGCGATGCGACAGGATGGAGGGTTTTATGCTCGAGCATAAATACAAAATCGGTCAATCGGTGCAATTTACGTCCGGACCTTTTGGCCGGGGCGCCGCCACCGGCATCTATAAGGTTACGCAGCTTCTGCCGCCCGAAGGCGACGAGTACCAGTACCGGATCAAGAGCGCCAACGAGCCGCATGAGCGGGTGGTCAAGGAAAGTCAGATGGATCGCGTCGCCTGACCGCGATCTGCGCTGCGATTTTATGATGGGCATACGCGGATTCGCGCGTGGAAGGTTTTGATATTAAGCGACCTCGTGCGACATCTGCCGACCTGCCGAAGATTTGAGATTCCGGTCGCGATTGACGCAAGCGGATCTCAGTGGATTTTCACTGAGCGCTTCTTTAGCGAATGAACGATCACTGAGCCAATAATCTAACTCGTCGGTGGCGGCGCGCAGAGTGACCTATGACATTTCTGCCACAGGCGACGATTATTTTCCGACCACAGGCAACGCACCATATTGCGGCCAACGTCGCAGGAGATGCGCGCATTCTCCGCATATCACTCGCCCGCATTTAATCATCTGTTCCACGCAATTCGGCCGTGACGCTGAGTTCCGATGAGGGCCTTGGGGACGGGGGGCGAATCAGTGGGCGGTCCTGATTATGGGGTCCCGGTTACCGGGGACGCTCTCGGCACATCAACAATTTACGATAAGCGAACCCTCAACTACGTCGGACTGAAGCCGACGTGGAAGGGGAATCTCTGCCTGCTGTTTTTAGTCGCCATGATCGTCAGCGTAAGCATTTTTTTGTGTTCATCACACAATGATTGGCCAAGCGGATTACGCGATAAAGGCATTGGTCATACTTTTTTGGCGCTTGGGCAGCGGATGTGGGTCATTCGCGGAATCAAGGGGGAGAAAGCATGCATCGATTTCTACTTACATTAACGGTCCTAATCGCAGTTGCGCTGATGTCGCCGCTGATTTCGCCGGCCCGCGCCGACATGGTGGGCGCCGCCGCCGGAGCGGGCACGGGACTTGTAGTCGCCGGTCCTGTAGGCGCCGTTGCTGGAGGCGTTGTCGGCGCTGTTTTCGGCGAGCCGTTCTGGGGTCCGCCCATCAGTTACAGAGCGTGCTGGATCGACAATACCTTTCGCCGCCACTGCGCGTGGCATCATCGGTATCGTCGCTGAATTATCCCTCACACCGGCAGATTGTCGTGCTTGCGCGGCGGCACTTCGACCGTCTTGCCGCGCAGCATGGCGAGCGCACGTGCGATGCGGGGGCGGGTGGCGTGCGGCATGATCACGTCGTCGATATAGCCGCGCTCGGCGGCGATGAACGGCGAAAGGAAACGCTCCTCATATTCCTTGGTGCGCGCGGCGATCTTTTCCGGGTCGCCCAGATCGGCGCGGAAGATGATCTCGACCGCGCCCTTGGCGCCCATTACCGCGATCTGCGCGGTCGGCCAGGCGTAATTGAGATCGCCGCCAATATGCTTGGACGCCATCACGTCGTAAGCGCCGCCGAACGCCTTGCGCGTGATCACGGTGACGAGCGGTACCGTCGCCTGCGAATAGGCAAACAATAATTTGGCGCCGTGCTTGATCAGCCCGCCATATTCCTGTGCGGTGCCGGGCAGAAAGCCGGGCACGTCGACGAAGGTCACAATCGGAATGTTAAAGGCGTCGCAGAAGCGCACGAAACGTGCCGCTTTGCGGCTGGCATCAGAATCGAGCACGCCGGCCAGCACCATCGGCTGATTGGCGACAAAGCCGACGGTGCGCCCGGCAATGCGGCCGAAGCCGATGACGATATTGCGCGCGAAGGCTTCCGACAGTTCGAAGAAATCGCCCTCGTCGGCGACTTTGAGAATGAGCTCCTTGATGTCGTAGGGCTTGTTGGGATTGTCGGGCACCAAAGTGTCGAGCGATTTTTCCGTGCGCAGGATGTCGTCGAATGACGGCCATTCCGGCACGCCCGCCGACGCATGCGCCGGCAGGAAGTCGATCAGCCGGCGCATCTGTAAGAGCGTCTCGACATCGTTGTCGTAGACGCCGTCGGCAATCGAGCTTTTGGTGGCGTGGACCGAGGCGCCGCCAAGCTCCTCGGCGGTGACGATCTCGTTGGTCACGGTCTTCACCACGTCCGGGCCGGTGACGAACATGTAGCTCGTGTCGCGCACCATAAAAATGAAATCCGTCATCGCCGGCGAATAGACATCGCCGCCGGCGCATGGCCCCATGATCACCGAAATCTGCGGGATGACGCCCGAGGCGATGACATTGCGCTTGAACACTTCGCCGTAACCGCCGAGCGCGGCGACGCCTTCTTGAATCCGCGCGCCGCCGGCATCGAACAGGCCAACGATCGGCGCGCGCGCGCGCATCGCCATGTCCTGGATCTTGATGATCTTCTGCGCGTGCGTCTCCGACAGCGAGCCGCCGAACACGGTGAAGTCCTTGGCGAAGGCGAACACGGTGCGGCCGTTGACGGTGCCGAAGCCGGTGACGACGCCGTCGCCGGCGATTTTCGATTTCTCCATGCCGAAATCGTTGGAGCGATGCTCGACGAACATGTCGAGCTCCTCGAACGAGTCGCGGTCCATCAGCAATTCCATGCGCTCGCGCGCGGTGAGCTTGCCGCGCTTGTGCTGCGCGTCGATGCGGGCTTGGCCGCCGCCCAATCGCGCGCCGGTGCGCCGCGCCTCAAGCTTGTCGACGATGTCCTCATGGTCCGTCAATGCGTCGTCGGCTGGAAGCGAGCTTGGTCCAACGACCCCTGTTTGCATGCCGTTTCGCATAAAGCGCAGCCGTTTTTCAGGTTGGAAACGATCCCGGCTGCATCATAGCGGAGGGTTTTGGAAGCGGTAAGTCCGCGCCGTTATGCCCGCACTCGTTGCGGGCATCTCGCTTAGGCGGGCATTGCCGTGCCTCAATGATCGGGATGGCCGGAACAAGTCCGGCCATGACGGACTGGACACCTAAGCGCGTCAGGCTTATTCGCCCCGGCCCGCCGCCTGCTTCACCGCTTTGACGATGCCGGCATAGCCGGTGCAGCGGCACAGATGGCCGCTCAGCACGTCGCGAATTTCGGCCTCGGTCGGATGCGGATTACGAGCGAGGTAATCGGTAAACGACATCAGGATGCCGGGCGTGCAGAAGCCGCATTGCAGCGCGTGATTGTCGCGGAACGCCTGCTGCAGCGGATTGAGCGCGCCGTTGGCGCCGGCGAGCCCCTCCACGGTTTTCACCTCGCGGCCTTCGGCCTGGACCGCGAGCGTGAGACACGAGCGCGTGGCGACGCCGTCGATCAGCACCGTGCAGGCGCCGCAGACGCCGTGCTCGCAGCCGACATGGGTGCCGGTGGCGCCGAGCGCGTGGCGGATAAAATCGCTGAGCAACATGCGCGGCTCGGCCTCCGCCGCGACTTTGCGGCCGTTGAGCGTGACGCCGACGCGCAGGCGCTCATCTTTCTTCACGCGGCGCATCGGATCGCCTCCTCGACGACGCGCGGCGCCAGATTGCGAAGAAGATCGCGCCGCATCGCCGCCGATGCGTGCAGGTCCTCATAGCCTTCGAGCTCATCGACCCAAGCGGCGATAGTATTGACGATGGCCTTGGCGGCTTGATCCGTCGCAATCCGCCGCACCATCGGCCGGCCGGCCATGCCGCCGACGCCGAGGCGAACGTCCTTGTCTTCGGCAACCGCCGCGACGGCGATGATGGCGAAGTCGCCATGCCGCCGCGCGACTTCACGGAAGGCGACGCCGCCCCCCTTGCCCGCTCCCCTCCCCGCCGGAAAGCGCACCGACGCGATCAATTCGTCGGGTCCGCGCGCCGTCGTCAACATGTCTTTGTGGAAGTCAGCTGCCGCGAGCACGCGTTCACCGCGCTTGGATTTCAGCACGATTTCGCCGCCGAGCAGTGTGATCGCCAATGGCAATTCGGAACTCGGGTCGGCATGGGCAATCGAACCGCACACTGTGCCTTTGTTCCGGGTCTGGAAATGTCCGACATGCGGCAATGCGGCGGCCACAAGCGGCAGCTTTTCGGCAAGCTGCGGCCACGCCAATAATTTATTCTGCGTGACCGCGGCGCCGATCTCGATTTTATCGCCGCGGTCGCTGATCACATCGAGCGCGGCGATTTGGGAAATATCGATCAGCGCGTCGGTCTCGATCAGCCGCAAATTAAGCATCGGCACGAGCGACTGGCCGCCGGCAAGAACGCGCGCGTCATCGCCGTATTCGGTCAGGAGCGCGACCGCCTCCTCGACCGTATCCGGGCGGATGTAATTGAACGGGCGCGGTTTCATAATCGCGCCGTCCCACTGTTCCCCTCCCCCTTGTGGGGAGGGGGTAGGGGTGGGGGTGGCGCGGACATGCGTCGAAGTTTTCGCGCGGCCAATCGACCCCCCTCCCTACCCTCCCCCGCAAGGGGGGAGGAAAAATTTTGGCTGTGCCCGCATCAACGCATAAATGCGCCGCGGCGTCGCCGGCAGAATGACCTCGGTGACGGAAAGTGCATCCGCGATCGCATTGGCGATGGCGGCCGGCGTACTCATGCAATTGCCTTCGGCGAGGCCCTTGGCGCCGAGCGGGGTAAACGGAGACGGCGAGTGGTGGTGCAGGATTTCAACGTCCGGAATTTCGCCGACCGTCGGCACCAGATAATCGGCAAAAGTGCCGTTAAGAAACGCGCCCTCCTCGTTATAGGTGAACTCCTCGTAGAGCGCGGCGGCGATGCCTTGCGCGAAGGCGCCGCGGATCTGGCCCTCGGCAATCATCGGATTCATGATGCGGCCGGCATCGTGCATCGACACATAGCGGTCGACCCGCACGTGATAGGTCACCGGATCGATCTCGACGCCGCACATGTCGAAAATGAAGCCGTAGGTCAGCGAGGTGTTGATGCGATCGTCGCTCGCCGGCGGCTCAAGCTCAGGCGGCGTCCACACGGCGGTTTCGCTCAACGCCGGCGCCATCGTCTCCGGCAGCATCACCGGCGACCAGTGCGACGTCGCCGCGACGCGGCCGAATGGCAGCGCATTATCGGGATTGGAGCGGCTGCGGATTTTGCCGCCGGCAAGCTCCACATCGTCGGGGAGGATATTGAGCTGCTTCGCCGCGATGGCTTTGAGCTTGTCGCGCATCTGCACCGCCGCCATATGCGCCGCGACCGCGGTGCCGGAGGCGAAGCGGCTCGAATAGGTGCCGGCGGCAATCGACCACTGGTCCTTCGCCGTGTCCAATTCGAGCACGACCTCGACCTCGTCCGGCGACAGGCCGAGCTGCTCGGCCACGATCTGCGCCAGCACCGTCTCGTGGCTTTGGCCTTGCACCGTGACGTCGGCAGTCACCGTGACCGCGCCGAGCGGATCGATCGTCACGCGCGCCATCGATACCGCGCCGTTCTTGGGACCTGCTTTCTCGCGCGCCTGCGCGGTCATCAAGGTCGAGAGATAGCCCATATTCGACATGGCCGGCTCGACCACCGCGGCAAAGCCGATGCCGTAGGCGCGGCCTTGCGCGCGTGCCTCCTCGCGCCGGCGCTTGAGATCGGCGAGCCGCCCGTTCCCAGTCGCAATCTCCACAGCGCGGGGGTAATCGCCGGAATCGTAGAGCGCGCCGGCTGCCGCACGATAGGGAAATTTTTCCGTCGGGATGAGATTGCGCCGGATCACTTCCAGCGGATCGAGCCGCAATTGCATCGCGATGCGGTGCATCAGGCGCTCGAGCGCCAGATAAAGCTGCGGCCCACCAAAGCCGCGAATTAGGCTCGCCGGCATTTTGTTGGTCAGCACGACGCGGTTTTTTACTTCGACATGTTCGATGTCGTAGGCGCCGGTCACCGCGCCATGCATGCGGTAGAGCGGACCCGGCATCGGCGCGCGTAGAAATGCGCCGTAATCTTCGAGCTGGTCGAGCTTTAATCCGAGAACGCGGCCGTCTTTGCCGAAGGCCGCCTCGATCTCGGTAACGCGGTTCGGGCCGGAGCTGGCGGCGACGAGATGCTCGATGCGATCCTCGGTCCATTTCACCGGCCGGCCGGTGATGCGCGCCGCGAGCGCAATCAGCACCACATAAGGAAAGACCGAAAGCTTGATGCCGAAACTGCCGCCGGAATCCGGCGGGATGCGCAAGCGCAGTTTCGGCCCGGCGACCCGCAGCGCGCGGGCCATCACCGGATGCATCGAAAACGGTCCCTGGAAATTGGCGAGAACGTCGTAGCTGTCTTTCGCCGGATTGTGCTGGGCGACAACGACGTAACATTCGATCGGCGTGAACGACAGCCGCGGAAACGGCACCGTCATGGCGATGCGCCGCTCGGCCCGCGCAAACGCGCCGTCCGGATCGCCGTAGCGGAATTCACGCACGGAGATTTCGTTGGTTTGGGCTTGCGGATGCAGAAGCGGCGCCGATTTCTTGCACGCTTCAAGCGGATCGATCACCGCATCGAGCGTTTGGTAATCGATTGCGACCAGCTCGGCGGCATCCTCGGCGAGGTAGCGGCTCTCGGCAACGACCAGCGCCACCGGCTCGCCGACATAGCGCACGTGTTCGACCGCAAGCGTCCATTGCTGGATCGGCGTTTTGGCTGCCGCCATGAACGGGTCGGACAATTTGCGCACGTCCTCACCGGTCATCACCGCCCAGACGCCGTCCTGCGCGAGCGCCTTGCCGGCATCGATGCGGAGGATCTGCGCGTGCGCGTGCGGCGAGCGGATCACGTGGGCATGCAGCGTGCCGACTGGAATGGGAAGATCGTCGGCATAGCGCCCGCGTCCCGACAGCAGCGCCGGATCTTCCTTGCGCAGAATTGGCTTGCCGAGTTGCTCGCTCATGGTCGCGGCGGCCTTCCCTTCGACCTTGTCTACATCCGCGGCCAAAGCTTGTCAGCAGTCGCAACAATCACGTCGGTCCGCGCCCTGTGCTGGCGCGGCGCAGCCGCGTCAAATAACATCGCGTTTGGAGCAAGCGCGATGCATCAACCCGCCAACGGTTCTGGCATCGGCCAGCCGGTCCGACGCCGCGAAGATCTGCGGCTCGTTCGCGGCGGCGGCCGCTACACCGCCGACGAGAACCTGCCCGGCCAGGTCTATGCCGCGATGGCGCGTTCGCCGCATGCCCATGCCCGCATTCGCGCCATCGCCAAGGAGGAAGCGCTGGCGACGCCCGGTGTGCTGGCGGTGCTCACCGGGGCCGATTTTTTGGCGGACGGCCTCAAACCCATTCCGCATAAACCGTGGTCGCCGCATCCGGCGGAAACGCGGCTGCATAACCGCGGCGGCGTGCCGCCTTTCGAAGCGCCGCATTATCCCTTGCCCGCCGACAAAGCGCGTTTCGTCGGCGAAGCGGTCGCGATGGTGATCGGCGAAACGCTCGATGCCGCCAAAGACGGCGCCGAACGGCTCGCGATCGATTACGAAGTACTCCCCGCCGTGGTCGAAACCGCGGCGGCGGCGCGGCAGGATGCGCCGCTGATCCACGATGACACCCGATCCGGCGCACGCAGTAATGTCTGCTTTGATGCCGAGATCGGCGACGCGGCGGCGACCGCGGCCGCTTTCGCCCGCGCCGCGCAGGTGACGCGCTTCGAGACCTGGGTGCAGCGCGTCACCGGTGTGCCGATGGAGCCGCGCGCCGCGCTTGCCGATTACGACGCCGCGAGCGGTCGCATCACGCTTTATGCCGGCAATGGCGGCGCGGTGCGGCTGAAAACCGACCTCGCCGTCATTCTCGACGTGCCGCCGGAAAAAGTCCGCGTGCTGATGGCCGATATCGGCGGCAATTTCGGCACCCGCGGCATGATCTATCCGGAATTTGCGTTGGTCGCCTGGGCGGCACGCAAGCTCCGCCGGCCGGTGAAATGGGTCATCGAGCGGCATGATTCGTTCTTAAGCGATTATCAGGCGCGCGATCTTGTCGTCGAAGCCGAGCTGGCGCTGGACGACAAAGGCCGCTTCCTTGCCATGCGCGGCGCGAACCTCGGCAACCTCGGCGCCCACACCACGAATTTTGCCATGGTGCAAAAGGGCGTGCAGATGATGTCGAGCAT
>DASZCJ010000034.1:0-8036 GCA_035943155.1 Xanthobacteraceae bacterium
AGGCGCGCGACGTGCGGATTTTGCGTCGTGTTCCATAATGTGAAGGTGCCGGTACCGGCATCGTAATCGCCGATTGCGGCGCGCGGCTCGATCGCGTTCGGAACCAGCCGGTTGTTGATAATATCGAGTTTGGTCACGTGCTTGGCCGAGCGGAATGCCGTATCGACCGCTTTGGCGTCGCCGAGGTGCCACTGATAGATCGTATTATTCGGGGCAATGTCATGGATGGACGGCGCGCCCGCTTTCTGCGTCGCCGCCGTATCGGCGACCGCTGGCAGCGCGGCGTAATCGACGACAATTTTTTCTGCGGCATCGCGCGCCTGCGCTAGCGTCTCGGCGACCACGACCGCAATCGGGTCGCCGACATGACACGCTTTGCCATTCGCCAGCGCCGGATGCGCCGCCATCTTCATCGGCGATCCATCTTTTGAATGAATCATCCAACCGCAGATCAGGTTGCCGATCTGATCAGCGGCGAGTTCGGCTCCGGTGAGGACCGCGAGCACGCCCGGCATCTTGGACGCGGTCTTGGTGTCGATCGATCTGATGGTCGCGTGCGCGTGCGGTGAACGAAGGAAATAGGCATAAGCCTGCCCCGGCCGATTGATATCGTCGGTGTAGTGCCCGGTGCCGGTGATAAAGCGGCGGTCTTCTTTACGGCGTACCGCGGCGCCGATACCGGTCGCGCTCATGGTCTTCGCCCTCCCGGCAGTCTGTTGCGCAGTTTCCCCATTCGGCTGACTTACTCGGCTGCTTTGGCGGCCGCGCCGCCGCCGCCACGCATGGCGCGCGCGCCGGCGGCAATCGCCTTGACGATGTTGTGATAGCCGGTGCAGCGGCAAATATTGCCTTCAAGCTCCTCACGGATGGTGCGGTCTTCGAGGTCGTTGCCTTTGCGGCGGACTATATCGACCGCGGTCATGATCATGCCCGGCGTGCAGAAGCCGCATTGCAAGCCGTGATTTTCGCGGAAAGCCTCCTGCATCGGGTGGAGTGGCCCGTCCGCGGGCGCCAGTCCCTCGATCGTCAGCACGTCGGCGCCTTGGAGCTGCAACGCGAGGACGGTGCAAGATTTGATCGCTTTGCCGTTGACATGCACGACACATGCGCCGCATTGCGACGTGTCGCAGCCGACATGCGTGCCAGTGAGCCGCAAATGTTCGCGCAGCAACTGTACGAGCAACGTGCGCGGATCGACATTGGCGGTGATGGGCTTGCCGTTCACCGTCATGGACACGGCTGCCGTCTCGCCTGCCATTGGGTCCCTCCTCGGAAATTTCGGTCAAAACGTCGCGATTTGCCAACCGGTCGCGGTCGCCGGCGGGGTTCGGGCGCAAATTCGAGGCGATTTTGCCGGTTTTGACGCCGCGAACGCCAATTACTCTGAACCGCGAGCCCGGCACCGGTCAAGCGGGTTCCGGCACTCTCCGGGCCACTAAAGCTTTGCGCACTATAGCCGCGTATCCAGTGCTGGCGGCACCGCGACGCCCCGCCCTGTCCGCTCTTTATCGATCTTTATCCGGTCTTTATCCGGTCTTGGGATTCACTGCATTGGCGAAGTTGGCAAAAAAATCGTCGGCGACTTTCTTGGCGGCGCCATTGACGAGGCGCTGACCGAGCTGCGCAAGCTTGCCGCCGATCTGGGCATCGACATTGTACGACAAAAGCGTGCCGCCGTTCTTTGGCGTGAGCTTGACGGTGGCCCCGCCCTTGGCAAAGCCCGCGACCCCGCCATCGCCCTGCCCGGAGATTTTATAACCGTTCGGCGGGTCGAGATCGGACAGCGCGACCTTGCCTTTGAACTTCGCTTTGACCGGGCCGATCTTCACGGTCGCAACCGCCTGAAATTCGGTGTCGGAGGTTTTGTCCAGTTGTTCGCAGCCCGGGATGCACGCTTTCAGCGTCGCCGCATCGTTGAGTTTTTCCCACACCGTTTGCGGCGGCACCGGCAATTCATATTCACCGTTCATGGTCATCGCCATTGGACCGGACTCCTTGCGCGGGACTGTGCCTTCGTCGATCTATGGCTTACCGCCTCGCGCAGCGGCTGAAAAGAGTGCTAGTAAGACTTCATAGTATGCAGTGATCGTCAGGCTCGCGCGTAGAACGGCGTCGCGTCGCTTCGCTTGCCTATGGCGGGCATCCACGTCTTAACTTGCATCAAAAGAAGACGTGGATCGCCGGAACAAGTCTGGCCATGACAAGCAAAAGCGGGGAGGACAAGAATGCCGGAAATCAAAACTGATGACGGCTGCATCATCCATGTTGAAGTCGAAGGGCCGCAGGATGGCCCGGTGCTGATGCTGTCCAACTCGCTCGGCACCAATCTTCATATGTGGGACGATCAGGCGCCGGCCTGGAGCCGGCATTTTCGGCTGGTGCGTTACGATCGCCGCGGCCACGGCAAATCGAGCGTGCCGAAGGGGCGCTACACGATGGAGCGGCTCGGCCGCGACGTGCTTGCCGTCCTCGATGCCCTTGCCGTCCCCAAGATCAATTGGTGCGGCCTGTCGATGGGCGGCATGGTTGGGCAATGGCTCGGCGCCAATGCGCCAAACCGTGTCGAAAAGCTCATCCTGTCCAACACGTCTTCGTATTTTGCCGACAAATCGTTGTGGGAAGGCCGGCTCAAAACGGTGCGCGACAAGGGCTTAGCGGCAATCGTTGATGTCAACATGGAGCGCTGGTTTACCAAGGAATTCCGCGAACGCAATCCGCAAGCAATCGGCAAGATGCGCGAGATGTTCTTGGCAACAAAACCAGACGGTTATATCGGTTGCGGTGAAGGCATCCGCGACATGGATCATCGCCCACTTCTGGCAAAAATCTGCGCGCCGACGCTGGTGATCGCCGGTAAGCAAGATCCGGCGACCCCGCTCGAAGCCAACGAATTCATCTGTCAGCACATTGCCGACGCCTCACTGGCGGTGCTCGATGCGGCGCACATCGCCAATATCGAGCAGCCACGAGTCTATACCGACACGGTGCTCAAGTTTTTGTTGAAGTAGGGCACGACAAAAATAAAGCCGACTATAACGACTAGCAACGAATGGTCGGTAGGCGCATCAAGCTTTGTTTTTCTGGGTAAACTGAGGCCCGTTTTAGCGCGCCGAGCTGAACGGGTAGATTAGGCGTCCGGTCTTATGCTCACTCGGCCAAACGACCACCCAATTCTTGAGATCGGTGAGCTCATGCAAATCGTTTCCAGTCAGGTTTTGCCATTGCGTCACGATCATGCGGGGCTTGGCCCATTCGCCGTCCTTGCCAAATGTTATCGAGCCCACGACGGTTTCAAATGTGTGATTCCGGATGTATTCGGCAATCCGGGCATGATCAAAACTCGCGGTTCCTCCGACCGCTGCGGCGAGCACTTGGCCGGCGGCGTAACCGTATGGAGCGAAATTATAACCAAATGGATCCACTCCTTGGCCCTTCGCCCGCTCCCGATACTTGCTCAGCAATTCCTCAACGCCCGGAAATTTATAGGTCGGGATCGGGACAAATACCTCCGCATTGTTCACATAGCCGTTCATCAGCGGTCCCAGCTGCATCTTGAGTGGCGTAGCGAGCAAGCCGATCATCGTACCGCCAATCATTTTTGGCACTAAGCCAACTTCGTTGGCAGCACGGACAAATCCAACGCTGTCGGGAGGATAAGCGCCCACAAACACGACGTCGGGATTGTGCGCTTTGATCGCGCGCACAACGGGCGTCAAATCGGTAATTCCAGGCGGATAACGCTCGTCATACACAATGGTGAGCCCCACTGCTTTAGCATTCTCACGGGCGCCATCGGTCGCGTTCTTGCCGAATTCCGCATCAGCGCCAACAATAGCGACCGTATTCGGTCTTGGGCTCTGGGCGGCCGCAAGTTCAAAAAAACCACGCGAGAATTCTCGCTTGGGATCAGGACCCAGTGGGATCATGGAAAAATAATTCTTGTAGTGGGCTTCTGCATTGGCTGCAGTCCCCAGAATTCCAATCGTCGTCAGATTATGGGGAGAGAGGACGGGCAGTGCCGCGCTGATCTGATTGGTGCCATACGGTCCGAGGAGCAAATCAACCTTATCGACCGCAATCAGCTTTGTATAAATTGTGTTTTCATTTGATGGATTAGTTTGATCGTCGTAGTAAACAAGCTCAATCGGCCGTCCGAGTAGCCCACCCTTCGCGTTCACGTCGTCGCGCCAAATTTCCAAGGCTATCAACAGCTGTTTGCCGTTTGGTGCGTTAGCGCCGGTTAATCCCAGGCTGAATCCCACTTTGACCGGATCCGCGGCTATTGCGTGACTCGACAAGAAGCCGGCACATATGAAAAAAATACATATCCAGCCAAGCGCGCGTGCTGTCGCCCATTTAACTAAATATTCGTGCATGGCTTACCCATCCGCTCGTTTGTTTGCGCGCGTACAGCTAGCGGCCGCTGTCGTGCCCCCATATTAACAAAATGAACTCGCGCCGTTTCAGTTGATCAAAGAGCGTCCGCTGCTGCCGGCCAGACCCACAGCATAGTCGATTCAGGCTCAGTGCAGCGCGCGATTTCGTCCCGGCTCTTATCCGCGATGGACGCAGACACGGCTGTCTCGTGGGAGCTCTAACCGCACCTCCATCCGAGGATGAGAGTTCCGTCACCACATTGCCGGCGCCAAACTCGCGGTGCTCGATGCGGCGCACATCGCCAATATCGAGCAGCCACGGGTCTATGCCGACACGGTGCTCAAGTTTTTGTTGAACTAGGAAAGTGAAATCGTCGACGTCACTTCTGCACGATGACCGTCGCGCCAATCCTCGCACGATTGTAAAGGTCGACGATGTCATCGTTGGACAGGCGAATGCAGCCTGAAGATACATTGCCGCCGAGCTTCCAAGGCTCGTTCGTCCCATGGATGCGGTATAGCGTGTCGCCGAGATAGAGCGCCCGCGCGCCCAGCGGATTATCCCGGCCGCCTACCATGTGACGCGGCAGATTGGGAAACCGCCTCAAAATATCTGGCGTGGGCGTCCAGTCCGGCCATTCGCGCTTGGCGGCAACCGTGCTGACTCCCGACCAGCCATAGCCCTCCATTCCAACGGCAATGCCGTAGCGAATTGCCCGACCACTGCCGAGCAAATAATAGAGTCGCCGTTGGCTGGTATTGACGATGATGGTTCCTGCGGGGCGCGCGCTTGGATAATCCACCTCTTCGCGGGGGATGATTCCATAAACAATGCCAAGGGGAGTCTGAAACGACCACACTTGACCTGAACCTTGGCCCGAAGCGGATGCTGCGGCGACCCTGGACGCGCTATTCGCATCAAAGGTGCTAAGCAATGAACTCACGATAATTATGGCGAACAGACCAACTAATCTCACGACGCCTCAACTCCGCGTTTAAACCCATCAAAAATAATTGTGGCGACCCCGACTAGCCCATCATCGTTTTTGTATCGCAAAACATGGCTACGATGAGGCGCAACGTCTGCATTTTCACGCTAACCGCTATTGCCATATTTTGAGCGCGATCAACCGGCGCCCCGGACGGCAATTCGGCGCAAGCGCGTTTTTCTCTACACCACGCGAAGCTTAAGCATTGAAACGCCTAGCGCGATATTGACGGCGATGGAGCCCTGAAGCGAAAGCAGCTGCAGGGCGAAGGTGCGGCCGGAGCCGCCAAGCAGAACATTGGCGCCAGCGCCGAGGCCAAGGCCAATGTCGCCGGAGGCGCCGATATATTCGCCGGCAAGCGCGCCGGCGGGTGCACCTTGGGTGGGCGCGAAGACAGTCCAGGCCAGCACCCCGCCAGCGGTGACGCCTATGTCGAGGCCGACGGTATTGATCGCTCCCTCGTAAGCTTGCGGCGGGCCCGCAGTGGCCGGCGCATAGTTACATTGCATCGACTGATGGCCAGCGATGATGAATCCGATGCTCGGATTGAGCTTGCAAGTCAGAACGCCGACTTGGGTCCATCCGGCAGGTGACGGAACGGGTGATGGAGCCGGTGTTTGGGCATCCGCCGGCGCCGCGAGCGCCGCGAGAACTAATGTTACAAGCAACATATAACGTCTCACGATGATCGCTCCTCGTTCCAGCTCAGAACCGCTGTTGTGGGTGATACCGGTTTTGGGGACTGGTTCGTAACACAGTTTCTAGTGATTGCTCCAGGCGTTCCTGCCTTTCACTCAAGCGTCCCGCGCGAGGCAGTCAGCCGCCCCGCTGCTCGCGGAATTCGTGTGGTGTCGTACCGGTCTGTTTGCGGAAGAACCGCGCGAAATGCGACGGATCGGCGAACGCGAGCTCCTTGGCAATGTCGTGGATTGGCTGCGTCGTGAACACAAGCTGGCGTTTGGCTTCGCTCAGCACGCGCTGGCGGATCAGATGCCCGGCAGTGACGCCGGTCGCGCGCTTGACGTGATCGTTGAGGCGATCGACGGTCATACTGAGCTTTTCCGCATAGAATCCCAACAGTCTTTCTTTGTGGAAGAACTCATCGAGCAACGCGCGCAATTGCGCCACGGTGGCGTCGGCCGGCCGCAGCGTTATGCTTCCGGTGCGCGCGCGGCTCGCGGCAAGGCGCGCCACGGCCACCGCGATCAAGACCATAAGGCCGCGCATTGCCAAGCGATAGCCTTCGCGGGCGAGACCCTGCTCATCGAACAATTCTGCGCCGAGCGCGAACAGGCGGCCGTGTTCGGTTTCGTCGGCGAGCGGGATGACTGGCTCGGCAGCGAGCGACCGCAGCCGCGCCACCGCTTCGCCCGAACGGTCGGCAAGCGCACCGCCTGCGTCCTCGGTAAAGCTGATCACCCAACCGTCAGTGACCTCTGGTTCGAAGCGAAAGCCATGCGCGATTGCAGCCGGAATAAGAATGGCCGCGGGCGCGGCAAAGGGAAGCTTAGCCACGTCGAACGTCATCTCGCCGCTGCCGCGCTCGACCAGCAGGATCTGAAACAAGTTGCGATGACGGTGCGCGCGAATGGTCCAGTCGTGGATTACCGAGCGCGAGGCGATCCGCTCGATGTGAATGAAGTCGAATGCCTGATCGTCCGGCGGATCGCCGTAAAGATGAAATAGCGGCAGCGCTGCAGACCGGTCCTGGCCAATCATGGCGTCAGCATAGGCCGATCGCGGCCTAAAGCGAATGGCGAGTAGCGAATTGCAAAATCGCCTGACAGTTCTGGTCTAATCGCTATTCGCCAGTCGCCTTCACTTCTTCCGCGTTCAGACCCGCTTATAGCCGCGTTCGTGATAAACGAGCGCCGGCCCGCTCTGGCCCATGCGCACCGCCTCGACTGCCCCGAACACCACATTGTGCGAGGCCATCGCTTTGGTTTCGATCGTGCGGCAATCGAACGACACGACAGCCGATGTGAGAACCGGAGCGCCGGTCTTCAATGTGATCCACTCGCCGGCGGAGAACCGCTCGTGCAGGTGAACGCCGCTTCGTCCTGCGAACAGGTCGGCCAGCTTCTCTTCCGCGGCGCCTAATGTATTGACGCAGAACACGCCGTTTTGCGCGAGTAACGGCGCGCTGGCGCTGCGCCGATTGAGACAGACGAGCAGCATCGCCGGCTGATCGGAAACCGGCGAGACGGCGGTCGCGGTGAAGCCGGTTTTTCCCGCGATCCCGGCGGTGGTGACGACATGCACGGCCGCGCCAAGCCGGCTCATGGCCTCGCGGAACACATGCGCATCGACGCTGGCAATTGGACCCGGCCCGACTGCCGTGAAGGCGCCGTCCATTGCATCGTCGGGCCGCTGGTCGATCCAGCTCATGGCGGCATTCTACCGTGGCGGCGCGGTCAGATGACAGAGACCAGATGACCTCTGTCGTATCTCCGCCCTACTCCGCCGCCCGCGCCTTCTGCGGCAGACCGGGATAGGCCACATCGTCCGGATCGAGCCAAGCTGGATCGGTCCAACCGTTTTCGTCGTATTCGGACATGCATTGGTCGGCGAGCGCCGTCATTTGCTTGAGCGAGCCGGACGCGCGCGCATTCCACAGCGCCTGGATGCGGATATCCTCGTGGTTACCGGCGTAATTGCGCTCGTAAAGCTC
>DASZCJ010000035.1:0-2271 GCA_035943155.1 Xanthobacteraceae bacterium
CAGGCGCCGCGTGCGCGCCCGGACGGCTGCACAGGACGCCTATATCCGCTCCCTCAAGCGCCACGCTCTGGTGTTTTCCACCGGGCCCGCCGGTACGGGCAAGACTTGGCTTGCGGTCGCCTATGCGGTGCAATTGTTCGAACGCAAAGAAGTCGATCGCATCATTTTATCGCGCCCAGCGGTGGAAGCTGGCGAACGCCTCGGCTTTCTTCCAGGCGACATGCGGGAGAAGGTCGATCCTTACTTGCGGCCTATCTATGACGCGCTTTACGATTTGATGGATCCACGGATCGTCGAACGGGCGTTGCAGGCCGGCGAAATCGAGATCGCACCGCTTGCATTCATGCGCGGCCGTACGCTGTCGAACGCCGCGGTTATTCTGGACGAAGCCCAGAACACGACAGCAATGCAGATGAAAATGCTGCTCACCCGCCTGGGCGAAAATAGCCGAATGGTAGTGACTGGCGATCCAAGCCAGGTTGATTTGCCGTCGGGCCAGACGTCCGGGCTTGCGGACGCGGTCCGTCTGCTTCAGGGCATCGAGGGTATCGGCCATGCCAGCTTCACGGCGGCGGATGTGATCCGTCACGAACTGGTCGCCCGCATTGTGACGGCCTATGATGAGGAAGCGGCGCGCAAGCGCGAGCGCCGGGAATGAAGCGCGCGGCGGCTGCGGCGCTGACGATCGACGTGATTGTCGACTCGGAACAATGGAAGGATGCCGGTGCCGCCAAAGCAGTGGTGCGGCGCGCCGTCAGGCAAGCGGCCGCCGCGCTGTCAACAAAGTCGACCGAGCTTGCTATCGTTCTCACTGACGACCGCAAAATGCGCACGCTCAACCGCAATTGGCGCGGTACTGACGCTGCCACCGATGTACTTTCGTTCGCGACAAAAAACGCTGGCAGCCGGCATCTGGGCGACATCGTGCTCGCTTATGAAACCGTTGTGCGGGAGGCTTACCGCGAGCACAAACCGCTCGCCCATCATCTTGCGCATCTCGCCGTTCACGGCTTTCTGCACCTTCTCGGCTTTGATCACGAAAGTGACGAGGAAGCGCGCGAGATGGAACGCGCTGAGCGCGCGGTCTTGCGGCAACTGGCGATTCCCGATCCCTACCTCTCACGGACCTCTGCTAGGCTCGAGCACGCCAAGCCGGCCGCAAACCGAGGTGCCAGAAGTCGAGCGCGTACCGCTCGGAGCGCGTAGAATGGCAATTGCGATCTGGAGGCCCAAGAACACAGATGACCACAGATGACTGACTCTCGACCACGCGCCGAACCGACCGAGCGTCACGCACTTCCGGTCGTGGTGGCGGCGCACGGCGAACACGGTAAAGGCTGGCTCACGCGCCTCAAGCGCATGCTGTTCGGTTGGCGGGCGGCTTCGACGCGCGCGGACCTTGAGCTCGTCCTGACTGCGGAACAGGCGCAGTCCGACTTTTCTCCCGAAGAAGCCGCAATGCTCAAGAACATCCTCGGGCTCCGGGAAACCCGAATCGAACGAATCATGGTGCCGCGCGCCGACATCGTCGCCGTCCAGCAAGACATTACGCTCGGCGAGCTTGTCAAAGTTTTTCAAGTCGCCGCGCATTCACGCCTGGTTGTGTACAACGACACGCTCGACGATCCGACGGGAATGGTCCATATCCGCGACTTGATTGCATTCATGGCAGCGCGCGCCTCGCGTGAGGGGCACGCAACGACCGCGGCCGACAACGTAAATGCCGGCGATCTTAATTTCGCGAATATCAATCTCTCCGCCCCGCTTGCGGCGGCAAATATCATCCGCGAAATCCTCTATGCGCCGCCTTCGATGCCGGCGCTTGACCTACTCGCTAAGATGCAGGCGACTCGTATTCATCTCGCGCTTGTGATCGATGAATATGGCGGCAGCGACGGCCTAGTTTCGATCGAGGATTTGGTGGAGTTGATCGTAGGCGACATCGCCGACGAGCATGACGAGCAGGAAACGCCCGCGGTTATACGGCAAAGCGACGGATCATTTTTGGCGAATGGCCGTGCCAGCCTCGATGACGTGCGTGCTGCGATTGGCAGCCAATTCGATGTCGGCGATGTTGCAGAAGAGGTCGACACGCTCGGCGGTTATCTCGTCACCAAGGCTGGCCATGTTCCGGTGCGCGGCGAGTTGGTGCCGGGGCCCGACCCGTTTGAGGCGGAGGTGCTTGATGCGGACCCGCGCCGGGTCAAGCGCGTCAAGATCTATCTGCGCAAGGACCGCCGTCCGGCAAGCGTCCGCGACACACCGCTGCGC
>DASZCJ010000036.1:0-3579 GCA_035943155.1 Xanthobacteraceae bacterium
GATCTCGACCGAGTCGCCAATGCGGGCGCCATCGGCTACCCGCGCGGTCGGATCGATCGCCATTCAGGCCTCGGCAATGACGGCGCCGACTTCGGCTTCGGCGATCAGTACATCGGCGACTTTGGCTTCGGCGCGGTACCACCACATGTTGCGGCGGTGCGCGATCTTGTCGACGTGATAGGCAATCGTGTCGCCCGGGACCGCCGGCTTGCGGAACTTGGCCTTGTCGATGGTGAGAAAATAGAACACGGCGCTTTTTCGGGTCGCGACGTCCATCTGCCGCAGGCACAAGACGCCCGCGGTCTGCGCCATGCCTTCAATAAGAAGTACACCGGGCATCACCGGATTGTCGGGAAAATGGCCAAGGAAATGCGGTTCGTTGAAGGTGACGTTTTTAATGCCAACGCCATGCTCTTCGCCGCGGATATCGATGATGCGATCGATCATGACAAAGGGATAGCGATGCGGCAGCATCCGCAGGATTTCGCGGATATCGGCGATCTCGAGAGTCTCGCCGCTCATTCCTGCGTCCCCTCGGTTTTGCGGCCGCGGCGGACCAGACGGCGAACGGTTGCAATGCCGCGTTTCCACTCGATCACCGGCTCTGCCGGATATCCCACCCAGCGGTCGCCAGCCGGAATATTGGTCATCACGCCGGCACGCGCGCCAACCATCGCGCCTTCGCCAATTGTGATGTGATCTGCCACCCCCGCCTGCCCGCCCAACATGGCGTAGTCGCCCACCGTTACGCTGCCCGATATGCCGACTTGCGACACGATCAGGCAATGCCTGCCGATAGAGACGTTGTGTCCGATTTGTACGAGATTGTCGATCTTGGTGCCTTCGCCAATGACGGTATCGCGTGTGGCGCCGCGATCGATTGTGGTATTGGCGCCGATCTCGGTGTCGTCCTGAATGATGACGCGGCGCGCCTGCGGAATCTTTTGATGACCTTGTCGCGACGGCAAAAAGCCGAATCCATCCTGACCGATCCGCACACCGGGATGAATGATGACGCGGTCGCCGATCAAGGCATGCATGATTGAAGCATGCGCACCGATCGCGCATTGCCGCCCGATGCAAACATCGGGTCCAATCACTGCGCCGGGGCCGATCAGCGTGCCGGCCCCAATCTCCGCGCGCGGCCCGATCACCGCTAGCGGGTCGACAATCACGTCGGCTTCGAGCCGCGCGGTCGGATCGATTTGCGCGCTCGACGCCCGCCCGCTTATGCCAAACAGCGATGCGGGACGCAGCAAGTTGCCGAACAGCTTGCAGGTGACCGCGACAAAGGCCGGATACGGCTGCGGCGTCTCCAGCGCGACCAGGTTGCGCGGGGCGGATTCGATAAAGCGCGGCGCGATTAAACAGGCGCCGGCGCGCGTGGCGGCGAATTCGCCGGCATATTTTGAATTCTCCAGAAAGCTGACGTCGGATGCGCCGGCGGTGTCGAGCGGCGCGATGTTGCGGATCCGCCGGTCGGGCGGATCGCCATGGCGAAGCTTCGCCCCGGTCAAGGCGGCGATCTCGCCTGTCGTCAATTCGCAATCGGCTATGACAAAATCGCGCATATCGCCCGCGGCGTCAGCTTAAGTCCGCGATCAGAACTTCGTGCCGCCGCCGAACGAAAAGAATTGGGTGCGGTCGTAGGGCTGCTTGAGCAACGGATAGGCGAAATCGAAACGCAACGGCCCGAACGGCGAATCCCAGATAATGCTGGCGCCGGCGGAGGCGCGCACCGCCGGCGTGTCGGCGTATTGCAGGCCGCACTGGCAGATGAACGGTGTCGGCGGGGGTCCAGGTGGGCCGCCAACAACGGTGCCGTTGATTTCGCCCGTTGCCGAATTCTGCGTCTCGCCCTTGTAGCCCCACACCGATCCGGAATCGATGAACACGGCGCCGCGGATACCGCTGTCCTTGGGCAGGAAGTACATCGGGTATTGCAATTCAAGGCTGGCGCCCCAATACATCGTGCCGCCGAGGGCATCGTTGTTGGTACCGGGGGTCGTGTCACGCGGGCCGATGCCGGCCGGCTGGAATCCACGGACCAGATTGGGCCCCATCTTGAAATCGTCGAGCAGACGAACGTAGCCGCTGTTTGAAACACAGGTATTAGTGGTTGGGCAGTTTTTGAAGCCGATCATATCGCCGGCCTGCAAATGCAGCATACTGACCAGGTCGGACACGATTTCGTAGTAGGCGCGCATGTCCACGGTAGTGCGCAAGTACGAGACGGCGCCGCCGACTCCGGCAAAATCCTGGCCAAATCCGATATAGACGCCGCTGGTCGGCAGCTTGTTGTTGTCGAGCGTGCTGTAGACCAAGCCGTAGCCGATCAGCGATGTCAGATAGGCGCCTTGGGCAAGCTCAACGCGGATTGGAAGCGAAGCCTGACCCAGGGCAAAGCAGCTGGTGGTCCCAGGCGCAAACGGCGAACCCAGTGCGTTGATTGCCGAAGGCGTCGGAAATGTACTGACCAGATCCGGATTGATGTTATTGCAGCTGTCCAACGTGCTCGGCAACGTAATTTTCTGCTCGAAAGCCGAATAGCGCAATTGCAGGGCGAGCTCTTCGCGCAACGGCAGTCCCCACTTCAACGTGCCGCCGTAAGATTCCGTGCCGTAAGAAAGGTAACTGTTGGCAAGCGTCTGCTTGGCAAACAGATCGACGCCCATGCTGGATCGAAAATCGAGAAAATATGGCTCGGCGTAACTGAGCTCCACGCCGCGAATATACTGGCCGTAAGTGACCGAAGCCCTGGCATAACGGCCGGTGCCGAGCAGGTTGCGTTCGCTGACGGATACTTCGGCCAGCCAGCCATTCGCGGTGGAATAACCGCCCTGAATCGAGAAGTCGCCGGTCGGCTGCTCCTCGACATCGACATTGATCACGACCCGATCGGGAGCCGAGCCCGGCTCGTTGCTGATCTTCACATTTTTGAAGAAGTTCAAATTCTTGATGCGTCGTTCGGCGCGATCGATCAGCGCGCGGTTGTATGGATCGCCCTCGTTGATATCGAATTCACGACGGATCACGTAGTCGCGAGTCCGATAATTGCCGCGGATGTTGATGCGCTCGATATAGGCGCGTATGCCTTCGTCGAGCACCAAAAGCACCCCTATGGTCCTGGCGGCAGGATTGCGATCGCCGCGCGGCCGCACTTGGCCGAATGGATAGCCCCGCCGCGCCAGCTCGATGGTCATGTCTTCGACGGTTTTTTCGACCGCTTCGCCGTTATAGATCTGACCCGCCCCCATCCGCAAAATCGGCCGTAGCGATCGCGCATCGACGGCACGAACGTTGGACTGAATGTCGATGGCGCCAAAGCGATACAGCGCCCCTTCCTCGATGGTGAAAGTGACGACAAAGCCCTTTCTGCCAGGATCGTAGACGCCGGTTGCTGATACGACCTGCACGTCCGCATAACCGTGCTTGAGATAAAAACGCCGGATCAGATCGCGGTCGGCCTCGATGCGATCGGGATCGTAAACGTCGGTCGTCTGCAGGAAGCTCAACAACGTTGATTCGGAGGTCTTGATCACCTCTTTGAGCCGCCATGCCGAATAGGCTTTGTTGCCG
>DASZCJ010000037.1:0-9474 GCA_035943155.1 Xanthobacteraceae bacterium
CTTGGCCCCAGACGCCGTCCTCACGCATCATCTCGACGAGCATGCCTTCGCGCAGCCCGCGATCGGCGACACGCAGCCGCTGGCAAGAGAACGTGCGGCGAATGGCATCGAGGATGGCGCAGCCGGCGAGCACAAGATCGGCCCGCTCGGCGCCGATGCAAGGATTGGCCGCGCGCTGTTCGAAACTCATGGCCATGAGCTCGCCGACCACGCGCGAAATCTCGTCGTCGGTCAGCCAGCAGCCGTCAACGCGCCGCCGATCGTAACGCGGCAACCGCAGATAAACGCCGGCGATCGTCGTGACCGTGCCCGACGTTCCGAGCAAATGGAAACTCTCAAGGTCGCCGCAATGATCGGCCGCAAACCGATCGACGAATGTAGCGACCTCTTCCACCATCGCGTCATAGATTTCGCGCGACACCGTCTTGCCGCCGTAGCGCTCCGCCAGCGTCACGACACCAACCGGCAGCGAAGCCCAACCGACGATTTCCGGGGTCGGCGGGCCGCTTCGGCCTGGACGCGAGCGATTAAGCCGCACCAATTCCGATGATCCGCCACCGATATCGAACAGAATGATGCCATTCGCGCCGGGATCGAACAGTTCGGTGCAGCCCGTTGCCGCGAGTCTCGCCTCAGTGGCCGAATCGATGATTTCCAGTTCGAGCCCGGCTTCTTTGGCGACACGCGAGCGAAACTCCTCGCCGTTTTCCGCCGCGCGACAGGCCGCCGTGGCAATCAGTCTGGCCCGCGCGACACCACGCGCGCGCATTTTCTCGCGGCAAACCAGAAGCGCATCGACGGCGCGCATGATCGCCGCCTCGCTGATCCGCCCGGACGCGGCCACGCCTTCACCGAGGCGGATAATGCGCGAGAACGCGTCAACGACACGAAAGCCGCCGGGCGTCGGACGCGCCACCAATAGCCGGCAATTGTTGGTGCCGAGGTCAAGCGCAGCGTAGGTCGCCCCGAAGTGCTGTGGTGCCGGCGCGCGCGACTCTGCGCGCGGGTCGCGCCGAATCCCGTATGGCGTTCGTCGACCCCAACGGGGCCGGCGCTTGGCCCCATTGGCGTCGAGGCCGCCTCGCGGCGGGACCCCGTCGTTCATCCAATGCCTTCCTGCCGCGCCGGAACCGCAACGCATGGGCTCGACCGCGCGGTCTATTGTTTCAAAGCCTAAATCGGCCGAAATGTAACAGGACCGCCGTAACGGGCCAATACCGTGCTTGGCGCGCCTACGAGCTATGTTTCCCGCCCCGTTGCCGGGCCTGCCTAAGTTCTTTATCTCAAAACCGGTTTAGCCCTGCGGGATCGAAGAGCGATGAATCTCCTAGATGTTGCCAATCGCGCCGACAGCGCGGCGGACGATCGCTTAGCGATCGAGAAATTTGCCGTCGGACAATCGGTGCCGCGCCGCGAGGATCCCATGCTGCTGCGCGGCTTGGGACGCTACACCGACGACGTCAGCCTCCCCGGTCAGGCCTATGCCGTGATGGTTCGTAGCCGCAATGCGCACGGCATCATTCGCGGCATCGATGCCAAAGCCGCATCGCAGATGCCGGGTGTGCTCGCCGTCTATACCGGCGCCGATCTGAAAGATTATGGTCCGCTCAAATGCATCGTCGCGCTCAACAACCGTGACGGTTCACCGCTGAAAAAGCCGCGCCGCGACGCGTTGGCGACCGAACGCGTGCGTTACGTCGGCGACCCGGTCGCCTGCGTGATTGCCGAGACGTTGGCGCAAGCAAAAGACGCGGCCGAGGCGGTTACGGTCGACATCGAACCGCTGCCTGCCGTCGTGTCGGCCGAGCAAGCCGCGCGCGCGGGCGCGCCGCAGCTCTATGACGACGTGCCCGGCAATGTCGCCCTCGATTATCAGTACGGCGATCCGGAAGCTGTGAAAGCCGCGTTTGCGCGAGCCGCGCATGTGACGAAGCTTAATCTTTTGAACAGCCGCATGGTGGTTAACTGCATCGAACCGCGCGCTGGGCTCGCTTCACACGATGGCGGCCGCTTTACACTTTACGTGCCATCGCAAGGCGTCTTTGGGATGCGCGCCCATCTCGCCGAGGCGCTTGGCGTCGAGGCCAAAAACGTCCACGTGCTGACCGGCCAGGTCGGCGGCTCGTTCGGCATGAAGGCGGCGGTGTTTCCAGAATATATCTGTCTCCTTCATGCCGCCCGCGCACTCGGCCGGCCGGTGAAGTGGACCGACGAGCGCTCCAACAGTTTCGTCTCTGACGGTCATGGCCGGGCTAACGAAGTGGTCGGGGAACTGGCGCTTGACGCCGAGGGAAATTTCCTCGCGGTGCGGCTGACGAACTACGCCAATATGGGCGCCTACCTCACCCCGTTCGGGCCTTTGTTCGGCACGCTTAATTGCGTCAAGAACCTGCAGGGCATGTATCGAACGCCGCTGATGGACGTCTCGACCAAATGCGTGCTCACCAACACCACGCAGGTCACGGCCTATCGCGGCGCCGGGCGCCCCGAGGGCAATTATTATATGGAGCGCCTGGTCGATGCCGCCGCCGCCGAAATGGGCATCGATCGCGTCGCGCTGCGGCGGCGTAACCAAATCCGTCCGCAGGAATTGCCGCTGCAGACGGCCTCATCCTCCAATTACGATAGCGGCGATTTCATTGCGCTGACCAAGCGCGCGCTCGAACTCGCCGACAGCAAAGGTTTTGCGCGGCGCAAGCGCGAAAGTCGCAAGCGCGGCAAGCTGCGCGGCTTGGGCGTGACGAATTATCTGGAAGTGACCGCGGGGCCGGTGAAGGAGTTGGCGGGAATCACTTTCAATGTCGACGGCACCGTCACGCTCGCCACCGGCACGCTCGATTTCGGCATGGGCCATGCCACGCCATTCGCGCAAGTCTTGAGCGAACGGCTGGGCGTGCCGTTCGAAAAAATAAATATGATTCAAGGAGATAGCGACAAAATTACTCCGGTCGGTGGCGGCTCCGGCGGTTCGAAGTCACTCATGCACAGCGGCACCGCGATCATCGAAG
Organism: Xanthobacteraceae bacterium; assembly: GCA_035943155.1. Taxonomy (GTDB): domain Bacteria; phylum Pseudomonadota; class Alphaproteobacteria; order Rhizobiales; family Xanthobacteraceae; genus BOG-931. The sequence continues at coordinate 3,009 of DASZCJ010000037.1, forward strand.
GCGCGGCCAAGGTCATCGAAAACGGCAAGCAGCTTGCCGCTCACGTTCTCGAAGCGGCGCCTGGAGACATCGCGTTCGAGCACGGGCGCTTCGTCATCGTCGGCACGGATCGCGCGATTTCGATCATGGAGCTCGCGCAAAAACTTCACAGCGGCCTCAAGCCGCCAGCCGACATTCCGCAATCGCTTGACGTGACGCATGTCAGCGATGGGCCCGGCGCTTCGACCTATCCGAATGGTTGCCACGTCGCCGAAGTCGAAGTCGATCCGCAGACCGGCTTTGTCGAGATCGTGAAATATTCCTGCGTCAACGATTTCGGTACCCTGGTTAATCCGATGATCGTCGAAGGCCAGATGCATGGCGGCGTGGTGCAAGGCATCGGCCAGGCTTTGATGGAGCAAGCGGTCTACGACGACGAAGGTCAGCTGTTGACCGGCTCGTTCATGGATTACGCCATGCCGCGCGCCGCGGACGTGCCCTCTTTCGCGCTCGCCGATCACGGCGTACCGACCAAAACCAATCCGCTCGGCGTCAAAGGCTGCGGCGAAGCGGGCTGCGCCGGCGGTCTGCCGTGTGTGATGAATGCGGTGCTCGACGCGCTGGCCGAGCACGGCGTGCGGCATGTCGATATGCCGTTGACGCCGTTCCGCGTCTGGCAGGCGCTGCACACGGCTCGCGCATGATTCAAAAAAGTGGAAACCGGTTTCCCGCCTGCGCGAAACCTAGGCATCGGTTTGTCGTTTCGTTCGATGCTTCGGCGGGCGAAGGCAGGTCGGAAAAGATCATGCGCCAACAAAATAAATCGTCCCACCCGCAATGACGCAACTCACTTCGGTTCGCACGATATCGTCGGCCGAATCGCGGCTGATTACCGGCGTCTGCGCTGCGCACATGATGAGCCACTACTATATGCTGGTACTGGCGCCGCTGTTGGCCTTCGTGCGCGCCGATTTCAACGTGAGCTACACCGAGCTGGCGCTGGCGCTCACCGTCTTCAATGTCGTGTCCGGCGTACTGCAGACACCAGTCGGGTTTTTGGTCGACCGGGTCGGCGCCCGCATTGTCTTGATCGCCGGGCTGGCGCTGAGCAGCGCCGCTTTTGCAATCGCCGGCCTGTTCGATTCATATTGGGTCTTCATTGCCATGTATGGCGTTGCCGGGCTCGGCAATACCGCCTATCACCCGTCGGATTACTCGCTGCTGTCGCATCACGCCCCGCCCGAACGGCTGAGCCAGGTTTTCGCCTTTCACACCTTTGCCGGCATGCTCGGCTCGGCCATCGCGCCGGTCACGCTGCTGACGATGCAGAATTACTTTGGCTGGCGCGGCGCTTATCTGGGCGCGGCGCTGTTTGGCTTTATCGTTCTCGCCGCGCTGATCGCGCAGCCGGAGCCAATCGCCGTGTTGCGGCCCGCGAGCAGAAACGGCAAAAGCGCTTCGCACGCTGCCGGGACCGGGTGGCGGCTTCTGCTTACGCCGGCGATCTTACTCAATCTCGCATTCTTTACGTTGACGGCAATCATGGGCAGCGGGCTCAATACTTACCTCGTGGTCGCGCTCGGTGTGCTGCACGCGACGCCGCCCGCCATCGCCAATATCGCGCTCACTAGCCTGCTGACAATGAATGCCATCGGCGTACTGGGCGGCGGCGTATTGGCGAGCCGCATGCGGCAGCACGTGCTGATTGCCGCCTCCGGCCTGACAATCGGCGGATGCATGACGGCGCTGATCGGCCTGGTCGCGCTTCCGTCCGCCGCGCTGATCGTGGTGACGGGCGTGAGCGGCTTCGCCGTCGGCGCAACCTATCCGTCGCGCGACATGTTGGTGCGCGCGGTTACCCCGCCCGGCGCTTACGGGCGAGTGTTCGGCTTCGTCTCTACCGGTTTTAATATCGGCGCCAGCATCGCGCCGATCGTTTACGGCATGCTGATGGATCACGGCCAGCCGCGCGGAATTTTCCTGCTGTCGGCCGCGGTCAGCCTTATTTGCGTCTCCACGGTGACATTTGGGTTTTCCGGCCGCGAGAAAGAGTAAACGTTCGCCGCAGCGCACAATGCGCCAAGTAACGCGCCAGCCGCGCTTGCCAGCGTATTTGCGGCGGAGGACAATGCCGCGTAGCAATGCCTCAACCGTCACCGTGCGCGTTTTTAGGATTTCACCATGAAGCTTTGCCGTTATGACGATGACAGGCTCGGTGTCGTGCGTGGCGATCTCGTGCATGATGTCACGTCGGCACAAACCGAAATCCGCAGTGCCGCGCCCTATGCGATGGCCGGCGATGCGGTGATCGCGGCGCTGCCGCAATGGCGCGAGCGGATCGAGCGCCTCGCCGACAAAGCGCCGGGCAAACCGGTGAGCCAGGTCAAGCTTCTGCCGCCGGTTGCGCGGCCGACGAAACTGTCCTGCGCGCCGACCAATTACCAAGCCCACATCAGTGAAATGACGGCGGCAGCGGCCCAGCCCGGCTCGCAAGTGGTGACGACACAGTCGGTCAAAATCGGCGAAGCCGGCATGTTTCTCAAAGCCAATTCGTCGCTGATCGGTCCCGCCGCCGGCATCGCCATCCGCTTTCCCGACCGCCGCAACGATCACGAGGTCGAGATCGTGATGGTGATCGGCAAGACCGGCAGCGACATTGCGCGCTCGCGCGCGTTCGACTACGTCGCCGGTTACTGCCTCGGCCTCGATATGACGGTGCGCGGCCGCGAGGATCGCAGCTTCCGCAAATCGATCGATAGCTACGCCGTCGCCGGTCCGTGGCTGGTCACTGCCGACGAGATTGCCGATCCCGATACGCTGCCGCTATCGCTCGACGTTAACGGGGAAACGCGGCAGAGCAGCAACACGAATTTGCTGATCTACGATTGCCGGCGGCTGATCGAATTCGCCTCGGCGTTCTATACGCTTTATCCCGGCGATCTAATTTACACCGGAACGCCGGAAGGCGTCGGCCCGGTCAAGCCCGGCGACACCATCATCTGCCGCTCGAGTCCTGCATTGGGTGAGCTTAAAGTCGCGGTGCGTGCGCATGACGTGGCCGGCATGCAGGATAGCGTTCGCGCCCGCGCCGAAGCCTAGATATTCGCGATGCTGCACGTCAAACGCGCCGGCCATTCGACCTTCACCACGCCCGATATCGGGCGCATGGTCGATTACTTCACCCGCATCGTCGGGTTGAGTCTGGTCGCGCGCGAAAAGGACCGCGCCATCCTCGCCACCAAATCCGGCCTGGAAGCAATTGCGCTGGAACGCGGCGACACTGCCGACGCCCCTCGCCTATCGTTTCAGATTGCGCCCGGCAGCGATCTTACCGACATCGCCGCGCGGCTAAACAAAGCCGGGATCAAGTCCGAGCGGCGTCACGACATCACGCCTGGCATTCGCGAAGCGCTGGCGTTCAACGATCCCAAAGGCACAACGCTCGAAATCTTTGCCGACTGCGCTTTCGCGCCCGACGACGACACTTTCACTGGCATCATGCCGCTCAAGCTCGGCCACATCGCCTATCAATGTCCGGACGTCGCCGGCATCGTGAAGTTCTATTGCGATGTGCTGGGCTTTCGCGTTTCCGATTGGCGCGGCGATTTCTTCGCCTTCCTGCGCTGCAGCCGCGATCATCACACCGTGAATTTTCTGCGCGATACCAAGACCGCGATCCATCACATCGCGTTTGAAGTGCGCGACTGGTCCGACATCAAGCGCGCCAGCGATCTGTTAGCGAAGAACAAGATCAAGCTCAGCTGGGGGCCGCTGCGCCACATCATCGGGCACAATATTGCGATCTATCACAAGAATCCCGATGGCGTGGTCGTTGAATTTTTCTGCGAGATGGACCAGATGCACGACGAGGAGCTCGGCTTTTTCGAGCCGCGGCCGTGGCATCAGGATCGCCCGCAGCGGCCGAAGATTTGGGGCGACGATACGCTTTCGAACTGGTGGGGGCCGATGTCGCACAGCCCGAACCGCAGCGATGGCGCGGCAACCAAACCCGCCGGCGAGCGCGAGCGCTCGTAAGACATGCCCCAGATACGCTGTGACACGCCATGAGCGAATTGCCTGAGACGATCCGCGGCGGCGAGCGTGTCCTCGTACGCCAGGCGCGACCTGAAGACGCAGCGTTATACCCCGATTTTTTGGCCGACGTCAGCGCGGAGGATCTGCGCCTTCGATTTTTTGCACGGATCGCCGAGCTTAGCGCAGCGGAAAGCCATAAGCTCGCCCACCTCGACTACAAGCACGAAACGGCTTTCGTCGCGCTCGATGAAGACAAGGGTCATATTCTCGGGCTGGTACGTTTGAGAGACGAGCTCGACGAAGAGACCGCGGAATTTGCCGTCTTGGTACGCTCACGGCTCAAGGGTCATGGGCTCGGCTGGCTGCTCATGCACCGTGTGATCGATTACGCCGAGAATAAAGGTCTGCGGCGCGTGTATGGCGATGTGTTGGCGGAAAACGCGAGCATGCTGCAAATGTGCGCCGAACTTGGTTTCCGCGAAGAGGATATTGGATCGGGCATGCGGCGGGTTGTACTCGATCTGGAAAAACTGGCGGGCGGCAAATAGCGTAGCCAGGCTGAAACCTGGGCTGAAACCTGGACCGGGTTACCGCGCTTGATGGACTGGACAGGGAACGAGCGGTCGAATAAATCGGAACGTCGAAGCGGACGTTGCGAAATTACGATTTTGATTAAAGACTGCCGGGCCGAAAGCGTGGTTTTGCGAGCGAACCGGTGGGGAATAGTTCAACGGTAGAACAGCGGACTCTGACTCCGTTAATCTAGGTTCGAATCCTAGTTCCCCAGCCACGCCACTGTTCGCGTTTGTTCGCACCTGTCCGCAGTAATTCGCCAGAGCACTGAAATCACAATGGAAAAATTTCTCCCAAGCCCGCACTCGTTCGTCACGGGTCTGCAGCCAAAAAATTTGACGGTATCTATGACGGTATCTTATGCAGGTACCGTCATTCAATCTAATGTGTAGATACCGTCATGCGTTTGACCGACACGCGCGTTCGCAATGCGAAGCCGCAAGCCAAGGCGTACAAATTGAGTGACGGCGGCGGCATGTATCTGCTCGTCAAACCAGATGGCGGACGCTACTGGCGATTAGATTACCGGTTCGCCGGGAAGCGCCGTACCGTCGCTCTCGGGGTCTATCCAATTACGACGCTTTCTGGCGCCCGCCTTCAGCGCGACGAGGCGCGTCGGTTGCTCGCACGCGACATCGATCCTGGCGCGACAAAGAAAGCAAGAAAACGTGCTGCTAAGATCGCGCGTGAGAACACGTTCGAGTGTATTGCGCGAACACCGGCTGGCGCAACGATATAGCGCATTAATTCTCGCCCGACTTGAAGCGGACATATTCCCCCAGATCGGGTCGCGTCCAATCGCGGAAATCGGCGCGCCAGAGTTATTGGACGTACTCCGGAAGGTCGAAAAGCGCGGGGTTATTGAGACTGCACGACGGCTGCGGCAAATCTGCGGTCAAGTCTTCCGATATGCCCTCGCCAGCGGGCGTGCAAACCATGATCCGTCTTCCGATCTGAGGGGCGCACTCAAATCGCCGGGCAGACCGCGCGGCCATAGGGCAATGCTGCTCAACGATGTACCAGCCTTCATCCAAGGGCTGAAAAACTACGACGGTGATCCGCGAACTCGGCTGGCGTTACAACTAATGATATTAACGTTTGCTCGCACGACCGAACTACGTGCGGCCCGTTGGTCGGAAATTGAAAACTTCGACGGGCATGAACCGTTGTGGCGTACCCCAGCTGAACGGATGAAGATGCGGCGGGAGCATATCGTGCCGCTTGCTCGGCAGGCAGTCGCTGTTCTCCGAGAACTGCGTGGATTGCCCGGTTCGGCTGCGAGCCCATTCCTATTTCCGTCTCCGTCACGTGAAGGGCACATGAGCAACAATACAATGCTCTACGCGCTGTATCGAATGGGTTACCATGGACGCGCCACCATTCACGGCTTTAGAGCAATGGCATCAACTGCTCTTAACGAAATGGGTTTTCGCCCAGATGTGATAGAGCGCCAGCTGGCACATCAAGAGCAAAACGCCGTTCGTGCCGCTTATAATCGTGCCCAATATCTTGTTGAACGCAGAACCATGATGGGACGCTGGGCAGACCGTTTGGTTGAGATGGCCGAAAACGTTGTAACCTTCAAGACGGCCTAATCGCCCGAAATTATACATTATATATGTAGTGAAAACGCTGATCAGGAATCAACCTACTTCACCTGAATTCTTAATCTCGCTTGTTTTGGCCTTTAAACCCTGATCTGGGCGAAACTTCTCGCGTAAGAAATTAATTTAACTCTAGGCTTTGCGAGCTTTATCCATTGTATAAAGCTTTCCCTTCACACGGGAGAGGTCGTAGGTTCAATCCCTACAGCGCCCACCACGCAATCCACTGTGTTCGGTCATTTTTTGCGCCGTTGACAGTGCCGTCCGGCAACTCG
>DASZCJ010000038.1:0-6206 GCA_035943155.1 Xanthobacteraceae bacterium
GACCACAAGCCTCTGCCTTTCCAGCCGGCTTGCGGATCGTCGATGCGAGCATCGAGACCCTTGGCATAGAAGCCGAGCGGGTAGGGGATCCGCAGCGTAACCATCTTGCCGTCGACCAGCGCAGCGAAGCCGTCGTTTTCGTTCGCCGTCGAGATCGGCACGTCGGCCCCGAGCCCGACTGCGTTATGCTGATCGACCCAGGTATAGTAGCTCGCCTCGGCGCTGTTGTCGCCGATGCCTTGAAAACCGGGGCCCGGATATTTGTAAAACGTCCATCCCTCCGGACAATAGTCGCCCGTTGCCGTCGGCCCGTTGCGCGGACCCTTGCACTTTGCGCGATCGAAACTGCCGAGATGGCCGCTGGCGAGCGAGACCCAGACCACGCCCTTGGAATCGATATCGCCGCCGCGCGGACCGAAGCCGGGCATCGGAATGTAGTAGATCTCCGACAGCTTGGTCTTGGGATCGAACCGCAGCACGCCGGCGCGACCGGCGAACACCTGGACGGTGTACCAGATCGAGCCGTCCATCGGATTGGGCATCACGGCGTAGCTCCCGGAGCCGCCGATTACCCGCGCATCTTTGCTGGGATCGATCGGCTGGCCCGGCTCGGTGTAATCGTCGAGCTTGCCGTTGCCGTTGGTGTCGAGCACGAATGGCGCCCAGCCTTGCGCTTTTTCGGCGTCGCCGGTCTCGTCGAACACTTTGGTGTCGAGCCAGCCTGCCACCGGGCCGCCGCCGCTCGTCCATAATGTGTTGTTGCTGTCGAAGCCGAATTGCAGGTGATGAGTGCCGAAACATGTATCGATGAAAGTGAATTTGTTGCTTTTCGGATCGAAGAACGCCAGTTGGCGTTCATTGCTGTCGAGCGGAAAGGCTTTGGCGTATGGATTGTTGGAGCCTTTGCGGCAAAATGCCGGCGTACCGGGCGTGTGATTGGTGCCGGTCATCCACAGCCGCCCTTTGCCATCGAACATGTCATTGTGATTGTCGAATTTGCTGTCCCAGATCTTTTCCATGCCCCAATAGGGCGAGGCAGCCAGTGGCTTCTCGATCGCCGAGTGGCCCGGGCCAAGCGCCTGCGGCACATCGGCGCCCTCGGGCGGCGTGATGTAGGTGACCTTCGCCGTCTTGGGATCGAGAACCGGCAATTGGTCGCCGGCATATTCGGGCGAACCGTAAAGCGGGCCGTTGCTGTTAACAGTCGGATTGCGCTTGTCGGACGAGATCAGATCGTGAAGGTATTGCTTCTCGTTGCCCCAATCCCAGGTCGTCACCACGATATTGCGTTCGATGCCTTGCGGCCGCGGCGGCTTGGCGAACGGTAGTTCGCCCGCGGCGATGCGATTGGTCCAGTTGCCGAAATATTTAAACGGCACGCCGCCGAGCTTGCCGGCAAGAGGATTGACCATCAGCGGCGAGGCCTGACCGGCCTGAACGCGGCGTATCCACGCGTCCTCACCGCTTTTGAACTGGCCCAATGCAGTGGGGATGGTCCGCGTCGCGAGTTGACCAAGCTGATGGCACCCGACGCATGATTGATTTTTGAGCGTGGTGAGCCAATCGACCTGCGTGATGTTTTGCGGAATGTCGCTCTTGCCGCCGAACTGATCCTGATCCGGAATTTTCAACATCGAAAACCAGTAGATCGCCGGATAATATTGTGCTGCGGCGGCATCGTTGGGTGCCGCAACGGCGGTCAGATTGATCTGCTTGCCGGGGGTGGCGTTCGTTTTGGGCGAATCGACCAGGCCATAGCCGCGCACCCACACCTGATAATTGGCCTTCGGCAGATCGGGAACGACGTAGCGGCCCTGATCGTCGGTCACCACCATCTTGGCATATCGTGTCGGCAGATCGCGGGTTTCGGCGATCACCCAGACGCCGGCTTCCGGTCCGTGCGGTCCGGTGACCACGCCGCCGATATCGTCGGCATCGATCGCGACGGCGGTCTGGGCCTCAAGCGGTGTTGCAATCGCAAGCAGACATCCGGCAGCGGCCAATCCCAGGACGAAACACGATATGTGCCGCATCTGAACTCCTCCTTGTATTTTCTCCTTCGACCCAACCGACCTTCTTTGGATCGGCCTCCACGCCGTTCACACGGCACTCAACGCCGCCTTCACGCGATCGGGCGTGAACGGGACCGTGCGCAGCCGCGCCCCGGTCGCATCGAACACGGCATTGGCGAGCGCCGCGCCGACCGGCGAACAGGCGGCTTCGCCCGCGCCGAGCGGCGGCTGCGTCGGCCGGTCGATAAGAACGATATCGAGCTTGGGAACGTCCGGGAAACGCAGGATCGGATAGCTGTTCCAATCGACGCTCGTCACCCGCGAGCGATCGAATTGCACTTCCTCCATCAGCACGCGGCTGAGCGTTTGCAGGATGCTGCCTTCGATCTGCGCGCGCACCCCGTCAGGATTGATGATCTGTCCGCAGTCGTGCGCGCAAACAACCCGTTCGACTTTGATACGGCCGCTGCCGCGCTCGACCGCAACCTCCATTCCCATCGCCACATAACTCTCGCTGTGCTTGTAGTGAACATAGGCAAAGCCGCGGCCGCGCATGACCGGCGCAGTCTTGTTGGCGCCGGGCGAGGGCCGCGATTGCCATTTCATCAGCGCTGCCGCGCGTCGGATCGCCTCGCTGCCGCGCGGATCGGTTAGTCCACGCAGCCGGAACTCGATCGGGTCGAGCCCGGCCGCCGCCGCGAGTTCGTCGGTGAAGCTCTCGACAGCAAAGCAATTGGCCGGCTTTCCGGGCGAGCGGATTGGCGCCGGTCGCAGCGGCGCATCTTTGAGCCAATGCGCCAGCACCTGCACATTGTCTGCCACATAGGGCGGATCGGCATTCTGTGAGATCAATCCGGGTTGCAGGCCGCGCACGTCGTCGAGCCCGGCGGCGGCGGGACCGAGCAGCGGAATATCCGGTAAGCCCCGCGTCGTCTGCGGCAGCCACATTTCGGTGCGCCAGGCGAGAATGTGTCCAGTCGGATCGACCGCGCCGGAAATATCGAGCAGTTGTGGCGGACCTTTGGGATCCCAGCCGTGCTCGTCCTGGCGTGACCATTGCACGCGGACGGGGCGGCCGACCGCGCGCGAGACGATCGCCGCATCGGCGGCCGCGTCTTCATGGCCGTTCATGCCGTAGCACCCGGCGCCGTCGAGATAGATGAGCCGCACTTTTTCCTCGGGCAGCCCAAGGAAGCGCGCGAAAGTCTTGCGATTGCCGTGGGTACCCTGTGAGGCGGTCCACACCGTGGCCGCATCGCCGCGTACATCGGCGACCGCGCAGGACGGGCCAATCGAACCGTGGCTCTGCATCGGCCAGAAGTAACTGGCGCTGCGGTTGACCGGGCCACTCTGCGCGCTTGCTCCTTGCTGTCCGCGATTCAGCAGTTCCTCAGTAACGTCAGGATCAGCACGTAATGTCGCGATCAGCTTGTCCTGCGCCGGAAGGCCGGACCACGCGCTCCATTGTGCGCGCAACGCGCGGGCGGCGCGCACTGCGGTCCATTCGTCATCGGCAATGACGGCGAGAAAATCCTTGATCCGCACCACGCTGGCGCCGGGCAGATCCCTGATCGAAGCTTCGTCGACGGCGACGAGCTTGGCGCCGATGGCCGGCGGGCGGATTACGCGTGCATGCGCCATCCCCGGCACGCTGAAATCCTGCATATAGGTAAAGCCGCCGGTGCACTTGGCCGGGACATCGGGCCGCGGCAACGGCTTGCCGACCAAGGTATAGGTCGCGGGATCTTGGAGCGGCGCCTTGGCATTGAGTTTGAGGTTGAAGCTGCGTCCGCCGATCAGCGCGGCGAACTTGATCGCGGCGCCGCCATTCTTGACTTTAATCTCGCCATCCCTGGCAACAAGATCGTCCGGGGCCGCATTGAGGCGTTGCGCGGCAAGTTCGATCAACGCTTGGCGCGCCGTCGCCGCGGCACGCCTTAACTGCATGCCGCCGCGCTGAATGCCATTCGAGCCGGAGGTTCGTCCCTGATCGGGCGTGAGCGCGGTATCGCCTTCGACATATTTGATCATGTCGACGCCGATGCCGAGCTCCTCGCCGGCGATCTGGCGCATCGCGATGCGCAGGCCCTGGCCGAGATCGACTTTGCCGCAGTACACCGTCACGGTCCCATCGCCGTTCACGGCGAGAAAGGAGTCGACGTCGTTGGCGTCTACCGGCCGCGGTCCGAGATCGCCGGTGGCGGCGCGTGCGCTGGTTCGCATAGCGGCGAAAGCAAAGCCGACCGTGAGCGCGCCGCCTTGAACCACTGCGCGGCGCGTTAATCCGTGCGCCAATCGCTGCCGTGTGAGCGGTGCGGTCATGTCAGCCTCCCTGTCCCGAGGCGGCCATCACCGCGCGTATGACCCGCACATGGGTCCCGCAGCGGCAAAGATTGCCCGCGAGCGCGGTGCGGATGTCGTCCTCAGTCGGCTTGGGTTTTTCGGCGAGAAGCGCGACCGCGCTGACGATCATCCCGCTGGTGCAGTAGCCGCATTGCGGCACCTGCTCTTTGATGAAAGCGGCCTGCACCGGATGCGGCGCCGCGACCGATCCGAGCCCTTCCAAGGTGACGACCGACTTGCCCTGCATGTCCGCAATCGTCGTCAGGCAGGATCGCGTCGGCCGGCCGTCGACCAGCACGCTGCAGGCGCCGCATTGGCCCAGCCCGCAGCCGAACTTGGTGGCCGTGAGGCCGAGACCGCGCAAGCCGTAGAGCAGCGGCTGGTCGGGATCCGATGAGTCGATCGTGCGCTCGACGCCGTTGATACGCAGCCGATACGTAGCCATGACCCACCTCGATGACTCGCCTCGATGACCCGTCTCTGGTCTGGGCGTCATTTTAAGCACGAGACGAAAACGCTGCGTAATGTTTCGCAAGCGCATGAGGACTGCGTTTCCGGCATCGCCCCGCATCATGTTGCGTAACACGTGATGTAGGTTCGGATAGCGGCAGCTAAGCTGACCTACTTAAGAACTTCGTTTTTGTCGCAAATGGCTGATGGTTGGAGCCTCTGCGCGCCCCTCTGACATGTGCACTGTGACATGCGCACTGTGAGACATGCGCACTGTGACCTGGGCCACAGACCGCGGTTTCGTGGCGGGCTTATCTCTCAAATTAGCCCGGTCTGATCCCGACGACCGGCCCGTGGTCGCATGATCCCGTCCGCGCGGACACCCAGCGCCGGCCACGCAGTGGCGACGACGAAGAGGGCACGGTCATGCAGCATTTAGATGAAACCGACGAGGCGCCGACGAGAATCGTCAAGCTGATCGGCGACCTATGTGGCATACTTATTTACACCGGCATTGTTGGCTTGCTGCTATACGCGGTGCTGCGCTGAGGAGTGGCGCGCTATTCACGCGCGATGTTCTCCCCATCGCATTGACTAACGATCGCTAATCGACATGATTGGGCATTGGGTGGCCGCGGGAGCAACGCCGGCTCCGCGCACGAAGTGATAGAATATCACTTCGCCCGATCAGCGTGGCGAACATCAAAAAATAACGGAGGAGAGAGCCAGTGAACGCGTTCATCAAAGCGACGACAACGGCTGCAAGCGCTGCGCTGGCGATCCTGCTGACAATTGGAGCCCCCTCGATGTCCGCTGCCGCGACCTTCGTCTATGTGTCCGAGGCCGAAGACGCCACGATCGGCGCCTATCTCATGGATACGAAGACCGGCACGCTGACCTCGATCGGCAAGACTGACGCAGGCAAGACGGTGATGCCGATGGCGGTGTCGCCCAACAAGAAGTTTCTCTATGCCGTCGTCCGCTCGCAGCCGACGCGTGTAGTCACTTACGCAATCGACGGCAAAACCGGCGCGCTGACACAGAAAGCGACAGCGCCGTTGCCGGACAGCATGCCTTACGTGTCGACCGATCGCAGCGGCCGCTTTCTGTTCACCGCCTCTTATGGTGGCGACAAGATCGCGGTGAGCCCCATCGGCGCCGATGGGCTCGTTACGGCGGAAGCGATCCAAGTGCTGCCGACCGGGCGCAACGCCCATTCGATTCTGCCCGACCGCAGCAACCGCTTCGTCTATTCGGCCAATCTCGGTGCCAACCAGGTGCTCCAATTCGCCTTCGATGCCAAGACCGGCGAGCTCACCGCACTCGATCCGCCTGCGGTAAAACCCGAACCAGGTCACGGGCCGCGCCTCCGGTCACGTCACGCAATATGCGATCGACGGC
>DASZCJ010000039.1:0-11670 GCA_035943155.1 Xanthobacteraceae bacterium
GCTGAGGAGCATGAAGCGACCAGCACGGCCCTGAACACGTCGAAGGACTGTATGCCGATCTGGCACTTGGTCGTCGGATCCGGAGCGACGCTTAAGTTTTGACCGGCGGCGACCGCCTGCGGCTTACCGTTGATATTAAGCACCACGCTATCGTTGCCTGGCGGACCGACCATCCCGACGGTCAAATGCCCATCGCCGACGATCAACGTCTGATTGGGATTGATATTGTAGGTATTCGCCGATGGCGTAATCGCGTCCAGTGCGGCCTGCGTCTTCGCCAGCTTGGTTTGCAGTGCGGTGATTTGCTGGCTTTTGCCATCGATGTCGCGCTTTTGCTTCTGGCTTTCGGCGCGCAATTGCTCAATGGCGGCCTCACGGCCGGCCAAATCGACCGCCGATAGATATCGTCCATATAAATGACCGCCGATTACAATTGCGACGACAAAGACGATCAAAGCCACGATGTTCGCCGTGGGGTGTTCGCTGCCAAAGAGCCGCCATCGCGAACGCCGGTGGGTGCGGCTCGATTGCGTTTCCTCAATCACCGCATCCCCCGTTTATTGCTTGGATTTCGACTCAGGCGACGTCAGATCCGCGCCGGCGCGCAAGGCGCCGGAAATTCCCGACAGGATCGAGCGCACGCCCGGAATATCGAGCGCAGTCGCCGGTGGCGCCGGTTGGCCCGGCTGCGCAGCGCTGGCACTTGCACTCTGCTCCGGCGCCGTTGGCGTCGCCGCGCCCGAAGGTCCGGGCGGCGGCTTGTTTGACGGCGACGTCGGGGTGCCGGGCGTCGCGCCCGGCGCTGTCGACGCGTTGGGCGGCGCGATGCCCATCGAGCCCGGTGAGGTTGATCCAGACGATGGCCCGCCGTTAGCGCCGGACTGCGGCTGTCCGCCAGGCGGCACAGTCGGCACGTCGGCATTGCCCAGGATGATTGGCAGCCCATCCTTGCCGGTGCCGATGACCACGATTTTCGCGTTCGGCGATTGAGCCAGCAATAGTGTCGCTTCGATGCCGCGCCAGCGCAGATATGATTCCGAAATGCCCTGGCTCACCGTCTTCTGAAAGGCGGCTATGCCGTCGGCCTCGACCTGCTTACGCTTGGTTTCTTGCGCCTCGCGTTCGACACGGAATTTGTATTCCTGAATCATATAATACTGTTCGGTCTGCCGGTTGATCGCGGCGACGATGTCCGGCGGCAGGTCGATCGTCTGCACCAGCGTGTCGAGAATCTGAATGGCGTCTTGGAGGAAATCGTTGTAGTGCTTCGGGTCAGGTTGCTCCATCGCCTCCGGCTGCACCAGCTTGTTCAGGTTTGCCGACAAGCTCTTTTGCGTAGCATCGCGGATTTGTTTCTGAATCTGTTCCCGCGAAGTGTAGACCTCCTCCGCGGTATATTGTGCGATGACCTGCCGCGCCTGGCTACCAATTTCCGGATTAACGACCGACGTCAGGAAATCCGGCCCGATGAACTTGTGCAGCACCGCCACGGAATTGTGCAACAACTGATAGCGAACGCTGATTTGCGCTTTGACGCTCACGCCGTCCTTTGAAATCGCATTGTAGGTCTGCTGCGTGGACTGTAGCCGCAAATTGTAAAGGTAGAGCTTGTCCCATGGCCAAATGATGTGGAGACCTTCTTCGCGTAATTCGCGCGGGTCGAGCACGGTGCCGCGGCCGACCCAGCACCAGCAGTAGAGATCGAGCCCGTTGAAGCGCTTCCACAACACCCCGACATTGCCGCTCCCAACCGTGATGACGACGTAAGGCCAGAGCACGACCGCAATCAGCAATCCGACCAGGACGACGAACGCCAGACCCGGCAGATGCCGCATGAGATATCGGCCCCACCCCCGCTTCGGCGGCGGCGCCAGGTCATCGATCGATTGCGGATAACTTGCCATCACCCTGCTCCGCCCGGACCCTATCATTCACCCATTGAACGCTGCTCGACAATACGGCCCTCGTCCATCTTGATGCGGCGCGCGGGCAGATGCAGCTCGTCGAGGTAGCGATCGTCATGAGTAATGACCACGATGGTGGCGCCGGCTCGCATCATTTCCGGCAGCAGCTCGTCGTAAAATTTGCGGCGGAATTCAGGATCTTGCTCGGCGGTCCACTCGTCGAGCAGCATGATCGGCCGCTTTTCCAGAAGGCTGACGATCAGCGCCAGCCGCCGGCGCTGACCGCCGGACAAATCGAGGGTACGAAACTCGCCATTAGTAAGCGAGGTCTTGTCGGCGAGGCGGAACTGCGTCAGCAGCTGCCCGACTTCGGCAGGATCGGCGTCCGGTATGCCGTACAGCCGCTGGAACAAATGATAATCGAAGAAAATCGCCGACATTAATCCGCGATATTCGTCGCGGTTGGCATCGGTCACCGGTCGGCCGTCAAGCAGGACCGTACCGGAATCCGGCGGATAAAGCCCCGAGAACACGCGAAGGAAGGTGGATTTCCCGGAGCCGTTGCCGCCGGTAATGAAAACAAGCTCGCCGGATTGTAGAGTAAAGTCGATCGGCCCGATCTTGAACACGGTATCCGAGAACTTGTCGGTGTAGCGGAATTCGATATTGCGCACCTCGATGCGCTCGAAGCGCTTCGGTGCGACAATCGCGCGGCGTTCGCGGACGACGAGCGTGGTTTGCAGTGCCTGCTCGAGCCGGTCGATGCGATCCGCCGAGGCATTGGCGTTGAGCAATATCGGAATCGATTGCACGAGGCCAAAACAGGCGCCGACCACGAACAACAACGCCGTCGTCGTTTTCGCTATCGATGCGCCGCCGAGCGTGTCGCTTAGATTGGGCGCCACAAACACAACGGCGCCAAGCAGGATGTACATCGAGATTTGCGATGTCACGATCATCTTGAAGGTTTCGGCTTGCGTGCGGATCTTGATATTGGCCGCGGTTTTCGAGACCTCCATGGCATCATTAAACAGATCCTCGCTGCGCGCAGCATTGAGCCTGACTTCCTTAAATCCATCGAGGAAATCGGTCAGCCGATCGAACAGGCGGCGCTCCCATGCCGCCGATTCGCCCTTCTGCTCGCTGAGCCGCCGGTTTTTGTAGTGGAAGATGGTCGCCGCGCCTGACACGATCACGACCGTCAGCAGAAATGCCACGATCGACAAATAGGCCACGTAAAGTCCAACGAAAAAAATCAGCACCGCCCCCTGCACAGTGAAGCACAGCATGTTGCTGGCTTGCGTCAAGATCGCGGTGTCGCTGGTTACCGCAGCGACGATGCGCGAGCGGCCGATCTTGTCGATCTCCAGGAGCTCGGAGCGCCTGATCAGATCCATAAGGCGCACGCGCAGCTTATGGATGATCGCCTCGATCTCGGCGGTGGCGGTGATGGTGACGAATTGCTGCGCTCTCATGAAGAGAAACAACGCGATCAAGAACAGCGAGGCCGCCCACAATCCGGGCGGATGGCCGCCGCTGGTGTCTTGCACACCAGTATTGATGGCCGCGAGAATCGAGGCATTGCTCATGCCGCCGACGCTGGACATGAACAACAGCTTCGGCATCGAGCCGTGCATTTCGCGCCGAACGAGCTGAAGGAAGGACATGATCGTGCGCTCGTCCGTCTACGTTGCTGCGGGCACTGGTAATTTAATCGGGATTAGCGGCGCATCGGCCCCGCGGCGCTGGCCAAGCCGATCTATTCGCGAGGGTGCCATTCAAAACGACGGGATGGGCCGGTTATGAAAAGCACCGGCAGCACCAGCAACGGAGTCGTGAAAATCGCGAGGAAGAACGTGCCCCAAAAACCCATCCGACGGTGCGTGCCGCAAAATCCCGTAAACAGGCACGCAACGATGTAGGCGAGAATGGCTGCTGCCATCATTTGACTGCCACAAATTGACTGCCACGCTTTTACTAGACCGGTTTAATGGACCAAATCTTCCGAAACCTTGTGTATCCCGAAAGTCCGATTGCCGCAGTGTGTTCGGTACGTTTGCTGCGGGCAACGAGCACCACGGCGGTAGAACGATAGTGCCGGCGCGTCATCGAGCGCCGTCGGGCGCCATCGGGTGGCCTGAAGCATCTGGCTCACACGCCTCGCCTCTATACGTAGCCTATACGCCGCCGTGGTCGAATAGCGCCCCTCGTTTTCGCTAAACGACTCCTACCCCTTCGCCGACCCGAAGATTAAGGAGAGGACGTCGCCGTGGTCGCGCCCGTGCCGCGATCGCGTGACCGTGTTCGTGACTCCCACATTTCTTTCTGCGCTTTGACGAAATCGCGATAGTCCGGCGGATTGAAATCAAGCAGCGTACCGCCCGATTCAAAGTGTTGGACGAAGGCCTTGCCGATCGCATAGGTCGCGCCGGCCGAAAGCACCGGCATGATGAATCCGGCAGCCAGAATGTTGATAACCGGCACCGCCTTGAGCGCGCTTGCCGCACCCATGCCGCTGGTCGCGGGAATCATGCAGCCGGCCAGTGCAGCGATAAGGGCCTTGCCGCGATTTTCGGAAAAATCCACGCCGTAAATTTGCGACAGCCGGCGCAGCATCTGCAGTTGCAGTCCGCCCACCGCGAGGACGTCGACGACCGGGATCGGCACGAGCCCCGCGACGCCGGACCAGATGGCAAACCGATCGACCAATTTGGCGGCAACCTGATCGCGCTGCTCGGGCACGTCGGCGGACGTCGACGCGACGGCTTCGGCAGCAGAATTCATGGAAGCACTCGATTTATCCGCCATAGATTATCCCTTTCTCTCATCCCGGCGCCCGAAGCCACGCGCGCCCCTTCGCCGTGCGACTGGCCGGCTAGAACTGTCGTTGGCTCAAGCTATTGAGCGATAAAAAAGGCTATCATGGCAGGTTCCCGGTGCCAAGCGCCGCCTCCCGGCGCTCAACCGCGCGCCGATCACCCAGCAGCGACACATTAACGTGGAATGTCACTACATCTGTCGCAGCTTGCGACCGTGCTTTTGCCGCAGTTTTAATCCCCGACCAACTCGCTACTTACTACCCTGCGCCTGAGCGTACGCGCCGCAAGTATTACCCTCATTGCATTGGCGACCTCACATCTAGTATCTCCAATTTCGAGGGATGTGAAACAACAAGTATTGTTTGATGATCTCTCGCCGATTGCTGCAACAAAGCAATCATCTTTTGCGATCCCGGTTGACCCATATTGACGAAATAAAAGGAGGGCGCCCGCAAGAATGTCACGGTTGCGCGGCCATTAGACCCAATCTCCACAGATTCCACCGTTCGTGAGAGGCTTAAATAGAGCACTCTGATTGATTTGGTTTCGGTGTCGAATTGCACATAGAGTGGCGCGTTTCGCTGTAGCTGTAAGCCCGCGGCCTTCCGACCATGCCTCGTATCTGGGATCATCGCGCGCCGCCAACAAAGCGAGTCCGTTTTGCAAACGCAAAACTGAAGATGATTGTTCTTCGCGCTCATCCCACCCACTCACATAATCCACGCTTGTTTCTAAGTGTGCTCTATATGCTGCTCCTTCTTCTGATTGTGCGAGCAATCTACCGCCAGCACAGTGGGAAACAACGCGCTTAGAACTAAAATTACTGAGAGAATCATAACCTTGGTCGCACACGAGCCAAATCAAGGTCCAGGCGGCCGGGAAAGTTTCTTGAAGCCGGATTTCGTCAGTCTGATAACCTTGCATGACGAGAACCGCCGCAGGAGGTCTCCGGTCGTATTGACCGTTAGGGTGTACACGACGTCCATGCCGGTACCCGGTACATTCTTGCCGTAATTTGCTTCATACGAGTACTGGCCTTGCCACGGATTAGGTTCTCCAAAACTGGAGAGTCAGGCTGGTGATTGCCCCTAATTCACAAGTCCTTTGACTTGATCTTCCAAAGGGCAAAATCGAAGGATGGCGCGCCCGAAGGCGGGCAAATCGGTGGCACCCGACTGCGGTTGCGCCTCTCTCCTCCTTGAGTTCGGCCACAGCATGGCATATGTCTATGGCATATGCTTGGAGATAGACAATGCCTGAGCAGCGGCACGTCAGACTGTTCCGTAATGGCCGCAACCAAGCGGTTCGTATTCCCGTCGAGTTCCAATTGCCGGGCGATGAAGCCATCATGCACCGCGACGGCGATCGCCTGATCATCGAGCCTTTGCGTAAGCGTGGACTGGTCGCCTTGCTCAAGAGCATGAAGCCTCTGAACGAGGATTTTCCCGATATTGACGATGCGCCGATCGCGGCGGAGCAGGTGTTTTGACGCTTTATATGCTCGACACCAACATCATCTCCGACCTGATCAGAAACCCGCAGGGCAGAGCCGCAAAGCGGATCGCCAGGGTGGGCGAGGATAATATTTGCACGAGCATCGTCGTGGCGGCCGAATTGCGTTACGGGTGCGCAAAGAGCGGCTCAACTCGGCTGCTCAAGGCCGTCGAAGACCTGCTGGGTGAGATCAATATTCTGGCGTTCGACGTTCCGGCGGACGCAGAATACGGGGGAATCCGTGCCGAACTCGAGGCCGCCGGGAGGCCGATCGGTAGCAACGACTTGTTGATTGCCGCTCACGCCTATGCGACCGGCGCGACAATCGTGACCGGCAATACCGATGAGTTCAAACGCGTCCGTGGCCTGAAGGTTGAAAATTGGCTGACCTAGTGAAATGGCGCGCCCGAAGAGATTCGAACTCCTGACCCCCAGATTCGTAGTCTGGTGCTCTATCCAGCTGAGCTACGGGCGCGGCGCGTCGTAGCTATAGGCTCCGACGCGTGATGGCAAGGCGGGCGCGGCGGCAAACCTGCGGCGCCGCCGCTGCTAATTCAAATTTCAAAGATCAACAAGAAATCTCTACCCATGGGCGCGGGCGCCGCGATGGGCGGCAAGCTCCACGGCGCGATCAGGGATGGTGAGCCGCAACGTCGCGCCGATCGTGCCCTCGACCAGACGGATTTCGCCGCCATGCGCACGCACGAGCTCAGCAGCGATGGCAAGCCCGAGCCCGGTACCGCCGGTGCGGGTCGAACCTTGGAACGCCTCGAACAAATGCGCGCGCGCCTGCTCGGAGAAGCCAGGACCGGTGTCGGAAACCTCGATCACGACCACCGCGCCTTCACGACGGCCGGTAATGCGGATCTGGTCGCGCCCTGGATCGCGATCGGTATGACCTTCGCTGGCCTGGCTTTCCATCGCCTGCACGGCATTGCGGGCGAGATTAAGCAGGATGCGGAACAACTGATCGTAATCGGCCTCGACAACGAGCCCGCGTTCGACGGCGCTGATCCAGCGGATCGGTGCGTCGGCGCCGAGGCCCAAGTTTTCGTGCACTTCCTCGACCAGCGGCTCGAGCGGGATCGGCCGGCGATCCGGCGGCGGTTCCTGCAAGCGGCCGTAGGACAGGGTCGACTGACAAAAGGCGATCGCTCGTTCCAAAGCGTGCATCAGCTTCGGCGCAAAACGCTGCACGCCGGGATCGGGAATCTTGGCAAGCCGGTCAGAGAATAGTTGTGCGGAGGCGAGCAAGTTGCGCAAGTCGTGATTGATTTTCGAAACCGCAAGTCCGAGTCCGGCGAGCCGGTTTTTCTGATGCAGCATCGAGGCGAGTTCGGTCTGCATCGTGGCAAGTTCGCGCTCGGCAGTACCGATCTCGTCAAGCCGGGCTGATGGCGCGATTACACGGTCGCTGTTTTCCGGATCGGCGCGGAACGCAATCATGTTCGCAGTGACACGACGCATCGGCCGCACGAACATGTAATGGAGCGCCAGATAAACCAGCGCCGCGGTGATGGCGGAGATCAACAACGACAGCAGCAGAATATCGACCGAATAACGCAGCATGGCGCGGCGCAGCGGCTGCTCGTCCATGACGAGCTCGATATATTCGCCGCCGGGCGCGGGGCCCATAACGCGCACCACTTCCTTTTTGCTGTTGAGCATGGTGCCAAAGGCATCGACCACCGCGTCGAACGCATAGACGGTGCGCATGTCGTAGGTAGCGGCGACTGCCGGCGGCATGTCATCGACCGCGATCATGCGATGGCGGGAGCCCATCTTCATCGCGACCGCACGCGCGCCGATCGAATCGAGAATGCGTTTGGCAAGCGTGTCGGAAACCACCCCGTTTGGCGCCGCGTCAAGGACGAGCGCGGCGGTGTACGCTGTGGCCAGGCGATCCCTCAGCCAAACGACACGGAAATTGGCAACCGATGGCACATAGATCAGCACTTCCGCGATCATCACGAACAAAATCGTGAGGACGAGGAGTTTCGCCGAAAGCCCGAAGCGCGGCGTCCGGGGTTGTTCCGGCCGCACGGCGGTGTCTTCAGTCATCACCTAAGTCCGCTGCATAGCCCAATGGCGCAGCACGATAATGATGCGCCGCACCAGTGGCGACGTCAAATCCCCCACTAAATATGTCATTGAGGCGTTTTCCTCACCGCCACGCCGCGCCGATGCGGTTCGACCGGACGCGCCAGGTGATTTGTACTTGCCGCAAGGCATAGCATCCATGGTTTGGGCAATCCTTACTCGCCGCTTGAGCGCTTTGCCAAGCTTCATCGCGGCCGCGGTGCAGCGTCCGAACGCCAGCCAAAATGCCCGCAGATGGCGGAGAAGTTACGTTGACGGGCCGGAAGCCCTCCCGTATAAGCCGCGCCAATCGCGGCGCATCGCCGCGGCAAGCCGCGCAGCAGAGAACATCCCGTGAAACGGACTTATCAACCGAGCAAACTAGTGCGCAAGCGGCGCCACGGTTTTCGCAACCGCATGGCGAGCAAGGGCGGCCGCAAGGTTTTAGCGGTGCGGCGCGCGCGGGGGCGCAAGAGGCTAAGCGCCTAAACGCAAGTGGCGTGAGACTCCGCCGCGGGCGGCTTGGTTTTTCTGTCGCACATTGATTGTAAGGCTCGGATTGTAACAGTCGGATTACAGCACTCGCTTAGAGTTCGGTCACGCGAAGCTCGGTGCCTTCAAAGTCGGTGACATGGAACGCTTGAAACGCCGGAGTGACTTTCGGGCCGCTGCCCAAGCTGCTACCGGGCAAGGCGCGCGAGCGCACGCCAGCGCCTTTATTCTCCAGGCACGGGCGCGGGCGCCGGTCGGAGCGCCTCGAGTTGGCTTTACCGTATCGAAGCAAGTCGGCAATGCCGTCGAACGCAACCGGGTGCGGCGCCGCTTGCGCGAACTCGTCCGGCTCGCGCCGCCTGCAGCGCTTTGCCCCGGGCACGATTACGTCCTGATCGGACGCCGCGCCGCGCTCAAAGCGCCGTTCGGCGACATGATGAAGGAACTCAGCGGCGCACTTCGCCGCGTCCATGCTTCCAGTGCCGCCCGCGCGGCAACTGGTGCAGCGGGCGACCGGCCCCCACATAGAGCGGGTTCGTCCAGCCGGCGGCAAACGCCAAAGCCCGATAAGCCGCAGACCGATAAATACGAGCATTGCAAATACGAGCATTGAATGAGCGACCACAAGAACACCATCCTGGCCGTCGTGCTGTCGCTGCTTGTCATCGTCGGGTGGCAATATTTTATCGGTTACCCGCAAGTGGAGCGGCAGCGTCAGGAAGCGCAGGTCAAGCAGCAAGAGCAATCACAAGCCCAGCCCGGCGCTGCCCAGCCCACCCCGGCACAGCCGAACGGCACGCAACCGGCCACGCCGGAAGTGCCCGGAACGCCGAAGGCTGCCGCGCCATCGGCGCAGGCGCAAACCGCGTCGCGCGAAGCAGCGATTGCGTCATCGCCGCGGATCGCGATCGAGACGCCGCGGCTTGGCGGCAGCATCGATCTTAAAGGCGGCAGAATCGACGACCTGACGCTGACGCAATATCGGACAGAAATCGATCCGCGTTCGCCGCCGATCGTGCTGTTTTCGCCGTCTGGCGCACCGAATGCCTTTTATGCCGAATTCGGCTGGGTGCCTGCCGCCGGCGCCAATGCGGCCATGCCAGGTCCTGACACGGTCTGGAAACAGCAGAGCTCCGGCGCGCTCGGCGTCGGCCATCCGGTAACGCTGACCTACGACAATGGCCAAGGCCTCGTCTTCACCCGCACCATCTCGGTCGACGACCGTTATCTGTTCACGGTCAAGGACGACGTGGCCAATAACGGCGCCAGCGCAGTGACGCTGTTTCCCTATGCTTTGATCTCGCGCCACGGCACCCCGCAAGTGCAGGGCTATTACATTCTGCACGAAGGCCTGATCGGCGATTTGGGCGACCAGGGCTTGCAGGAATGGACGTATAAAAAAATCGAGGACAAGAAATCGGAAACCTGGGACGTTACCAATGCCTGGATGGGCATTACCGATAAATACTGGGCCGCAACGCTACTGCCCGACGCCAACGCCAAAGTGCGCGCCAGATTCTCGGCGGGCGAAGCGGGCGGGCAAAAAACCTATCAGACCGACTATCTGTTGCCGCCGCAAACCGTCGCGCCGGGCGGCATGGGCAGCGCCAATGCGCGCCTGTTCGCCGGCGCCAAGGAAGTCTCGGTAGTCGGCGTCAATTTTCCGTTCGGGCCCGGCGGTTACAACGAGGCGCTGCATCTCAACCATTTCGATCTGTTGATTGATTGGGGCTGGTTCTACTTCATCACCAAGCCGATGTTCTTGGCGCTCGACTTTTTCTTCCATCTGGTCGGCAATTTCGGCATCGCGATCTTGATCGTCACCGTGCTGGTGAAGTTTCTGTTCTTTCCACTCGCCAACAAGTCCTACGCTTCCATGGCCAAGATGAAAGCGGTTCAGCCGCAAATGGCGATGATCAAGGAACGCTATGGCAATGACCGGGTGAAGCAGCAGCAGGCGATGATGGAGCTCTACAAAAAGGAGCAGATCAATCCGGTCGCTGGGTGCCTGCCGATCGTGATCCAGATTCCGGTATTTTTCTCACTGTATAAGGTGCTGTTCATCACCATCGAAATGCGGCACGCACCGTTCTACGGCTGGATCCACGACCTCTCCGCCGGCGATCCGACCAACATTTTTAATTTATTCGGCCTCATTCCGTTCGATCCGGCAGTCTATTCGAGCTTTCTGCATCTCGGCGCGTGGCCCGCGATCATGGGCGTGACCATGTGGGTGCAGATGAAGCTCAATCCGGCGCCGCCCGATCCCACCCAGCAGATCATCTTCAACTGGATGCCGATCGTCTTCACCTTCATGCTGGCGAGCTTCCCGGCCGGATTGGTGATTTATTGGGCCTGGAACAACACGCTGTCGGTGCTGCAGCAGGGCGCGATCATGCGCCGCCACGGTGCGAAGATTCAGCTCTGGGACAATCTCAAGAGCACCTTCATCAAGCCGAAGCCCAAGCAGCCGGCGGAATAATCGTTAAGCCAATCGTGCAAGCAAAAACGGGAGGCGCTTGCCTCCCGTTTTAAGTTTCGTGTCAATGACCAGCGGAACGCTAGCTGCGGCCGACGACGTCGACCGACACATTGGCGAGGCCGGAAAAACCCAGCGCCCGCGCCGCGGCAGGGCTGAGATCGATGATGCGCCCATGGACAAAGGGTCCGCGATCGTTGATGCGCACCACGACCGAGCGGCCGCTATGCGCATTAGTGACCCGCACCATCGTGCCGAACGGCAGCGTGCGGTGCGCAGCCGTAAGCCCGCCGGGCGACATGTGCTCGCCGCTCGCGGTGCGGCTCCCGCTATAGGCGTAGATTGAGGCAATTCCGCTCTGCGCCGATGCGACCAATGGGCCTCCGACGACGCAGCCGATAAG
>DASZCJ010000040.1:0-2890 GCA_035943155.1 Xanthobacteraceae bacterium
CAACAGTGGTTCGACCAGTACAGCCAGGTCGGGAAGGTTCTCGACCAGCTCCTTGATGCGCGCCTCGAACTTGGCCTTGCCAACCATTCCGACCTTGAGGCCGAAGTTGCGTAACGTACCGCGCAGGTCATTTTCGACTTCGTTCTCGTTAACGACCGCATCCCACGCACTGACGGGCACTGCGCATTGTGCGGCAGGATGAGCAAATCCCGGCAAAGCCAATCTTGGCACTTTCTTCAGATCGCTTTCGCAAAATGACTTATGACACCAAGCGCGCGTGCGCGCGCGCGTCATGGGGTTTTACTGGGATTGCAATGATTACTTATTCGGATCTGATCTCTGACCTGCGGCGGCAACCGCGGCGTAAAGATCGACCACGCTGTGGTGCCAAAACTCGAGCAGGCGGGACCTGTATGGTCAGAGTTGAATTCGGGAAGGCGCGCTGCCGGTTTCACGGTGGATTGTCGACGGGTCCGAAGACAAAGGTTGGTCGAGCTCGGATTGCAGAAGCCCAGCGGCGGCGTTGGCGTGCCTTCCGCGATGCCCGCCAGGGGAACGTCATCCAGCTCCCTCCCTGGCGACATGGAATCGGCTACGACTGAGGCACAGCCGATTGCCGAAATTCCTTCCACTGTGGCCGAAATGTCATGGCCCATACGCCGTCCGTCGGGCCTAAAATGAGGGCGCAACCTCAAGGGGTCCGTTTCGTCATGCACCGGGGCCCCTAGCCGACCCCGGCGAATGAGCGCCGGAGTTTTTATTTGGCCTGAACGTGCCCGAAGTTCAGTCCCATCCCGCCACGGTCCACAAAACCACCGATAGGCAAATGCGGGCACCATAGATCTACGTCGGCATGTCTGCTTTTTGGCTCAAAGGCGAACTTGCGATAGCGAAGACTTAACTTTGCCTAGACCGTCTGATGGCTCTCACTTTCCCGCTGCTTCCGCCGCCGCAGAAGAACGTGTCGCTGCCGTTGGACTCGAGGCCCGACACCGCCACGCCGGGCGGCATGTCGATCTGCTCCAGCACCTCGCCGCTCTGCGGGTCGATTCTGCGCAGTTCGCTTTCGTCGGATTCCCACGTGCCGTGCCAGAGTTCGCCATCGACCCAGGTGACGCCGGTGACGAAACGGTTTGACTCGATGGTGCGAAGGATCGCGCCGGTCTGCGGATCGACCTGATGGATCTTGCGTTTGCGATGCTGCCCTACCCAGAGGCTCCCTTCCGCCCACGCCATTCCGGAGGCGCCGCCGTCGGGCGTCGGGATGGTAGCGACCACGCGGCCGGTCTCCGGATCGACTTTCTGGATGTGATCCCCGGAGATCTGGAACAGGTGTCGGCCGTCGAAGGCCGTTCCCGCATGCGCGGGGACATCGAGCGCGCGCACCGTTTTCCCGCTCGCCGTGTCGATCGCGTTCAGCGTGTCGCCGGTCGCGATCCAGATATTGGTGCCGTCATAGCTGACACCGTGCACATGTGTGACATCCGGAAAGGGGCCGTATTCGCGGACGATCGTCGCTGCTGTTCGTTTCATGCGGTCATCCTAGCCACCCGGCAGCGCGGCGGGGAGTAACAAGGTTGTCGGGAAACCCGGCACTGGCGGCGTCATCCAGCGGCGTGCCCGGCCGCGGCCGATCGCCTCCACCTTGCCATCCGCTGTGAGGTCGTCGAGTGCGCGCTGCACTGTGCGCTGACTTGCGCCAAGCGCCAGCGCCAGGGCCGAACTCGACCATGCTTCGCCGTCCGCCAGCAGGGCGAGCACGGTCGCATGCGCTTCATCTGTCGGTGGCGCGAGCATAGCGACGTCACGGGCGCGGCGCGGTACGAGCGCAAAGCCGGCCTTGGTCGCGTTGATGCCGGCGGCCGTGCTTAGCGCCTTACGCAGGCGACCAATCTCGACTCGCAGCCGTGCGCGATGCGATTCATCGGCGTGCTTAGCGCGGAATGCGCGCGCGAGCAGCGCGGCCCGTGGCACGTCGCCAGGCCAAGCTTCGGCAAGCGCGCGGGCGAGGGCGAACAGTACCGGGCGTTTCTCCAGCGAAATCACCTTGCCGGAGTGGCAGACAACGTGGCGGCAGGCATCGACGACGAGCGCCTTCGACGCCAGCAGTGTTTCGATGTCGTTAAGCCGCAGAAGTCGCTCCTTGCCGCGTACGATCAGCCGCGCCGCGGGGGCATCGAGGACAAGGGCCGCGCTTTCAACTTCGGCCAGCAGCGGCGGGATACGGGCCTGTCGCGCGGCATGTTCGGCCCGCGCCAACGCCGCGCACGCCGCCTTGATGCGCAGGCGCCGCATTGCGATGCCGGCAACAACCAACTCGTGGGCCGCCCGTGATGCGGGTGGCAGTGGAGAGGGATCGAAACCCATGACTAGGCGCTCGGCCTCATCGAGGCGGCCGATCAGAAGGAGATAGCGGGCTTTGAGGTAGCGCCCATGCGCAGCATTGGCGCGGTCGCCGTGCCGTTCGAGCGCGTCATGCGCCGTATCGAGCGCCTTCACCGGCCAGTTGAGATCGCGCGAGACGAGCGCGATCTCGGCCTCGGCGACGGCGCACCGTGCGCGGGCGACGGCCTCCCGGGGGCCGAAGGCGCGGCCCGCGCGCCGCAGCAGTGTTTTCGCGCGGCTGAGATCGCCGAGCTGTGCCATCGCGATGCCGCGAAGCGCCAGCGCCGGCGCATCGTCGCGCAAGGCGATGAAGTTCAACGCGTTGAGCGGATTTCCCGTTGCGAGCGCGCGCGCCGCGGCGGTGATCAGCGAGTCCATTGAAATCCCGACACACTTGTCACTCCCGGCCGTTCGACGGCCGGCGGTAAATCTATCTCACGATCAACGCCCGGCAAGCCGCCGCAGAAACGCGGTCGGCGCCTCGGGCAACGAAGGAGAGAAAAGA
>DASZCJ010000041.1:0-6553 GCA_035943155.1 Xanthobacteraceae bacterium
CGCAGTACCAAGCCTCGAGTGGCTGAAACGTCGCGAAACCGCCAGAATTGCTGCGCAAGCCGTAAGGTACCCGCGACTTTAGACGCTCGAAAGCGGGCGCATCTCTCCGGTGATATCTAGAAGTTCCGCGTCCGGGGCGAGAGATGTGAGCAATATTTAACGAGCGCGGCATTATTCATCGCCGCGGCGGTTCTCTTGTGCGATG
This sequence comes from Xanthobacteraceae bacterium, assembly GCA_035943155.1. GTDB lineage: Bacteria > Pseudomonadota > Alphaproteobacteria > Rhizobiales > Xanthobacteraceae > BOG-931. Next base: position 206 of record DASZCJ010000041.1, read on the forward strand.
TCCGCTGTTCGGTCGCTTTGCGGAGCAAAATGCTGCTTTGCTTGGCGCTTGGTTTCGGCGGAGAAATCAGTCACCCGCTCGGTAAATTCGTAGCTGCGCGCCAAGAACAGCCAACGCCGCTCCATATCCAAAAAGTCTTCTTTCGATTTCGGGTCAGTTTGCGCGCCGGCTCGACGCGCGCAATCTTCCGCGTGCCCTAAGCACTCGCGGATTTGCTCACTTAGATTGTTGAGCATGGCGTGCTCCTTCGCCTTCCAGGCGGGAGCACAATTGGTCTCTCAGTTGCTGACGCCTGAGCGTGTCGCCACTGTCAGCGATGGATCAGGCTGCGCCTTATCACTGTATGGCGCAATCCGACATGGTCTAACTTAACTACAATGCCACGTGGTCTAACTTAGCTAACTATTGGGGTTGCGCCTCAGCCCGGCCTTTCTGGGTGCCTTCAGCACTCCATAGTCACCAGACCTGATGCCTGCATTCTCCGACACTTCCCCCACCGCCATGATCCCGCGTCGAAGCAGTTCACGAACCGCCGCCGCTCGGCTCGGCATGCGATGCTCGAATCTGAAGTTGTCTACGGCGTTTAGCTCTTCGGGAGACAGCATGATTTGCAGCCGCTCTTCTCGCGCGAGGCCGGCGCCGCCATTGCCATTCCGCATGACAAAACCTCCACAAATACTGCGAGCTAGGTAATCAACACCAATGGGCCAAATTAGCCGATGAGTGTTAATACGCCACTTACTCATTTGTGTCGGTCGGATTCCCCACATTGCATGGGATCAAATGGTCGCCACGCCCTTTCTGGCCCATCGCGGACATCAGGGAAGCGTCCGCTTGATGTCCGCTTACGAGGTCAGAGCGGACATTGGCAGAACCATTGCTCGGTTGAGCTCAATTTATGGGTACACGTCCTCATCGGTTCAATCGAACGCGGGTTTTGTTCGCCGCAGCCGCTTGATGCCGGCGCGGCGCTTCTTGCCTTCGATGCGGCGCTCGTGCGACCCCGCAGTGGGCTTGGTTGCCCGCCGTTTGAGCGGCGGACGCGCCGCGCGGCGGATAAGATCCAACAGACGCTCGCGTGCGTCCTGTCGGTTGCGCGCCTGCGCGCGATGCCGCTGCGCGATAATGACGATGATCCCGTCGCGGGTCAGTCGCGAGCCGGCGAGGCGCTCGAGCCGGGCACGGACCTCAGGCGGCAGTGACGGCGAGTGGCGCGCGTCGAAGCGCAGCTGCACCGCGCTGGCAACTTTGTTGACATTTTGCCCACCGGGTCCCGAGGCACGAACGAAGGATTCAGCGATCTCGCTTTCGTCAAGGGTAATGGCGACGGTGACCGGAATCATTGCCAATTCCTAGCGCATGCCGACAAAGCGTGCGAACTGGATTGAACACCAGCTATAACGAACTTTGACCGGTGGGCGGATCTAGAAATAAAGCAAGCGATAACGAGCAATAACAGGGAGAACCGAAATGACCATTCCACGCCGCATAGTACTCGCCACACTCGGAGCGGCATCCGTTCTCCCGTTATTGGTGCGGAGGACTTTGGCCGCCTATCCTGAAAGGCCGATCCATCTGATCGTGCCGTTCGCCGCCGGCGGCAATGCCGACATTGTCGGACGCATAACCGGCGATCTGATCAGCAAGACGCTGAATCAGCCGGTGGTAGTCGAGAACCGGGGCGGCGCCGGCGGCGGGGTCGGCGCCGAATTCGTCGCCCATGCAACGCCCGACGGTTACATGCTCTTGGTCGGGTCCAATGGGCCGCTGACAGTCAACCCCTTTGTGCATACCGATCTTGGCTACGATCCATTGAAGGATTTTGTCGCCGTCGCGCTCACGAGCTACGTGCCGCACGCACTCATTATGAGCAGCAAGGTCCAAGCAAAAAATATGACCGACCTCGTTGCCCAATCCAAGACCACGCCGCTGACGGTCGCGACCAGTGGCATTGGCAGCGCCACCCACATGACGCTGGAACGGCTCAAGGCCGCTACCGGCGCCAACATCACCCACGTCCCCTATCGCGGCGGCGGCGCGCTGATGCCCGATTTGATGAGCGGCACCGTGGACGGCGCGATGACGGAATTTTCTACCGCATTGCCGCTGCATCAGGCCAAGCAGGCTCATATCGTCGCCATAGCCGCGGGCCATCGCTCCCAGCTTGCGCCGGATATACCGACGTTCGACGAAAGCGGCGTGAAAGGCTTCACCGCGCAAAGCTATATCGGGATTGTCGCTCCGGCGAAGACGCCGGCGGAGATCGTGGACAAGCTGCAGGCGGCAATCGCACAAGGCTTGCGCCCGGGCAGTCCAGCCGCCGAGCGGTTGATCGGCCTCGGTTCGGAAGTCGCTTCAGCCGAGCAGATGACCGCGAAGGGATTCGCCGAATTCATTCGCGCCGATTACGAAAACATGCGCGAAGCCGCCAAGCTCGCCCGGATCACGCCGCAATAACGATTGCGAGGCGATCCGGTCCGGCGGTCCCAGATTGATGGGGGAAGGCTAGTTCGCCTTAGTCGAGACGAAGCCCTGTGGCTTGCCAACAACTGTGACCAGGAGACCCTTGTCGAGCAGCCGCTTGGCCACGCGTCGTGCATCGTCAAGCGTCACGCCATCGATCATGGCAGCACGCCGCGAGATATAATCGGGGCCGAGCCCGTCGAGCTGCAACTGCACCAGCAGGCCAGCGATTTTGCTCGAGCTGTCGAGATTAAGGACAAAGGCGCTGTTGAGATATTTCTTGGCCTGCGTCAGTTCCTCGAAGGTCGGCCCGGCCTCGGCAAAACGTTGGATTTCGCTTTGGATGAGATCGACTGTCTCGCCCGCCCGGTCGGCACGCGTCGCGGTACCGCCGAGCAACACCGCCGTATGGTCGAGCCAGACCAGATTATCGGAGACTGTATAGGCGAGGCCGCGCTTCTCGCGCACCTCTTGATAAAGCCGCGAGGCCGATGATCCACCGCCGAGAATGTGATTGACGATATAAGCGGCCATGAAGTCCGGATCCTGACGTAAAATTCCCGGCCCGCCGAAATCGACGACGGTCTGCGGCACGTCGAGGCTGACCTCGATGCGCCGCCCGAGCCCCCGCGGCGCGACATTGGCAATCGGAGCGAGTTCGGGCTTTACCGGCAGCGCACCGAATGTCCGATCGAGCAGCGGTTTTAACGTCTCCGCATCGATATCGCCGACCACGGCGATCGTAAGATTGCTCCGCGCCAGAACGCGATGCACGTAGGATTTAAGATCGGCAGTGGAAACGCTCGATACCGTGTCCGGCGTGCCATTCACCGGCCGGCCGTAGGGGTGGCCTTCGAAAGCGGTTTCCCACCAACGGCGGTTAGCGATGTCGGCCGGGCTCGTCGTCTCGCGACGCAACAGTGAAAGCACTTGCGCGCGGCTGATCTCGACGTCTTTGGCGTCAAAGCGCGGCGCAGTAATGGCGAGCCGCAAAAGATCGAAAGCGGCGTCGCGATTTTCGACCAGCGTGCGCATCGTGCCGCGGATCGTGTCACGCTGGGCCGAAAAGCCCATTTGAATCGCTTTGCGTTCGAGCCGGTCCGAAAACGCGTTGGAGTCGAGATCCCCTGCACCGGCGTCGAGCAGCGAAACCACCAATGTCGCGGTACCCGATTTGCCGGGCGCATCCTGCACAGCGCCGCCGGCAAAGGCTAAATCGACCGCAATCAAAGGCACCGCCGGCTCATGCACGAGCCACGCTTCGATCCCACCGGGACTCATCACGCGCTCGATCGTGGTCGCCCGGGCGGGAGCCGCGAACAGCACGCCTGCCGCCGCGATCGCCGCCGCAGCACGGGCTAGATGCAACGGCGCCGTGACCCTGCGCTTGGTAGAAACGCGGCAAGAACGCCGAGCGGCTGAAACTGCGTTCACGATCGCTTCTCCTCGGATTGGAGGCTTTTGACGAGATAGCCGGTAACGGAACGGCGACGATCGAGCCAAGTGCGGGCGGCCTTCTGCACAGTGTCCGTGGTAACGGCACGAATGCGGTCGGGCCAGCGGCGCACCGCTTCGACTGTCTGCCCGGTCGCCAGCGCCGAACCATACCAGCGGGCCAAACTCGCCTGGTTATCCTCGGCATATACGGCGTCGGCGATCAGCCGGGTCTTGGCGCGTTCGAGTTCATCGGCGGTGATACCCCGCGCAATGACCTCGGCGAGAATGTCGTCGATTGCCGCTTCAAGCTGATGCAGCGAGGTGCCCGGCTTGGGCGCGCCGAAGACGGCAAATTTCGCGTAATCGAGGGCGGTGCCCGCATAGAAAGCGCCGGCATTGAGCGCGATCCCCTGGTCGACGACGAGTTTGCGGTAAAGCCGGCAGTTTTCGCCGCTGCCCAGGACGTGAGCAAGCACTTCAAGCGCTTCGCTCTCGCCGGTTTGCGCCGAGGTTTCCGAGGGCACGAGATAATCGCGATTAACGCTCGGCTGCTCGACACGGAAATCCGCGAGCGTCACCGTGCGGGCCGCCTCCTGCGCCGGCTCCATCGGCCGGCGGCGCGGCTTGCTTTCGATGCGATCGGCAACCTTGCCATAGGTCGCCTCGGCATCGGCTTTGACCTCGTCCACGGTGACGTCGCCGGCAACGACCACGATGGCATTGTTCGGACTATAGAAGCGGCGATAAAAGGCCAGCGCATCGTCGCGATCCAGCCGCTCGATTTCGTGCCGCCAGCCAATAACCGGGCGTCCATAAGGGTGATTGAGGTAGAGCGCGGCATCCATCTGCTGCGACAGCCGCGCCGCCGGATTATTTGCGACCCGCATATTTTGTTCTTCAAGCACAACATTAAGCTCGGGCCGCACCACATCGTCGGTCAGCACCAAGCCGGTAATGCGGTCAGCCTCCAGAGCCATCACTTCTTTGAGGTTGTTGCGGGGGACGCGTTGAAAGAAGCCGGTGTAATCGCTCGCCGTGAACGCGTTTTCCTGGCCGCCAATTTCCGCGACCTGCTGCGAGAAAGTATCACCGGGATTTTTCTCTGTGCCCTTGAACATCAGGTGTTCGAGGAAATGCGCCAGACCGGATTTGCCAGGTGTTTCGTCAGCTGCGCCGACTTTGTACCAGATCATATGCGTGACAACGGGCGCGCGACGATCAGGCACTACGACAACTTCCAAGCCGTTAGCCAAGGTGAAATGGCTGACCTCGGCGCTGCCATAGGCAGCGCTCGCAGTCGCGCCGCCAAACGCGACAAGAAGCAACAGAAATTTAGCCACCCTCATCTCCGCCTGGCGTGCCGCATGCTGCCGTCCGCCCATTAGTTTGTGTGAGCGGAAGCAACGGCCCGTCTGTTATCGCGTCGGCTCCATGCGCTCGCCCAGCGTCTTTGGTTTGTAGGCCTTGCGCTCCGGCGGAATTCCGTAGGGCTGATCCGGCGACGGTGTCTGGTAGCCGGGCGGCGGATCGGTCAGGCTGGCGCGCGGCGGCTCGCCGGTGAACGTGCCGTATTCTTCTTTTTTGAACCAATCGAAGTTGAGCAAGCCGCTCTTTTTCGGCTCGATCCCGCCAGAGTTCGAAGTCGCGCTGGCACGACTTCCCTTCGGAATCAATTCGTCCGGCCGCAGCGGTCGGCCCTCTTCAATGACGCGGTCGCCGTGCGGCACGACCTTCTCGTCTTTGGCTGCTCGCGCTTTCTTGACGTCCGGATCCTGCGGCCAGTTGGGCGCGGGCGGACGATCGGTCGCAATTGGCGCCGGCAGATTGCGGTTTGGCGGCACGACCAGCGGCGAACGCTCGCTGTAATTGATTTCATATTCCGGATGATCGGGATCGGGCAGCCCGATCGCGTGCAGAACTTTTGAACCAAACGACTGGCCTGAGGGATCGTCATAGTCGCCGGCGCGCGCGACGGAGCCACACATGCAGACCGTTGCAGCAGCAAGCACAGCGCCCAAGGTGACCTGAATGCCGGCGACGTGAATGGCTGACCTGCGGCCGCCATTGCCGGTGTGGCGGCGGGTCCAGGCACGGCCTACGGCCCGATATAGCGACATACCCTCACCCCTAGCTCTGCCCCAAGATTCGTCCAAAGGTTCGCCTCGTCTCAAGAGAACGCTTTGCACTAAACCCCTTTGCACGCCCCGGCCGGCACACGGCCCAGAAATCGGAAAAATTAAAGCCCGCCAAGCGTTTATTATACGCGATCAGGGCGCTTTTGCGGCACCACCCAAGAGCGATTCATACAGCAGCACCCCCACACCCGCAACAATCGCGACATCAGCGAGGTTGAACACATACCAGCGAAATTCGAAGCTTGATGATTCGATGTGGAAAAGTACGAAATCCATCACCCCCGGCCAGTGCAGCCGGTCGACGGCATTGCCG
>DASZCJ010000042.1:0-10202 GCA_035943155.1 Xanthobacteraceae bacterium
GCCGCGGGCGGTTCACCGGCGATCTTTCCGCCACGCACTTTGTCCGGTTCGTCCGCAGCCCGGTCGCGGCGGGGCGGATCGTGAACATCGCCGCACCTGATGGGATTACCATCATTCGCGCTGCCGATCTCGGCGCTCGGCCAATCCGGCCGATGCTGCACAAATACAACTATCTCCCAATCGCCCAGCCAATCCTCGCCGCTGAGGTGGTGCGTTTCGTCGGCGAACCGATCGCCGCGGTGTTCGCGCCGACGCCGGCGCAAGCCGAAGATGCGGCGGATCGCGTCGAGATCGAGATCGCCGAATTGCCCGCTATTCGCGACACGCGCGCCGCGTTGGCGCCGGACGCGCCGGCCGTGCATGACGTCGGAAATGTCGTGGTCGACGGCCAATTCAAGACCGCGGATTTCGATGCCGCCCTGGCCAAGGCGCCGCGGCGCGTTCGCCTCGCTGCGCAATCGTACCGGCAAAACGCGACGCCGCTCGAAGCGCGCGCTGCCCATGCCGCGTTCGACGCAAACGCGGGCCGCACCACGCTGACCTGCACCACGCAAATGCCGCATCTGACGCGCACCGCCATTGCCGACATTCTCGGATTTCCTGAATCCGATTTGCGTGTGGTGGCGCCGGATGTCGGCGGCGCTTTCGGACAAAAAATGGCGCTCGCCGCCGAATATGTCGTGCTGGTTTGGTTGGCGCGCAGACTGGGCAGCAGCGTGGCGTGGTGCGAGGATCGCCGCGAGAATTTGATCGCGTCGTTTCATAGCCGCGAGCAGCGCATCGAATTGGACGGCGCCTTCGACGCCGACGGCAAGCTCGTCGCGATGGTCGCCGACGTCGTCGCCAATACCGGCGCGTATTCGTGTTTTCCGACCACCTGCGGAGTCGAACCGCTGATGGCGATGGCCGAATTGCCGGGGCCTTACGATCTGCGCGCTTATTGTTGTCGCGCCCGCGCGCTTACGACCCACACCTGCACAATGGCGCCGTACCGCGGCGTGTCGCGCCCAGTCATAACTTTTGCGATGGAGCGGCTGATGGACAAAGCCGCCGCGGCTTGCGGCATCAGTCCGATCGAAATCCGCAAACGCAATCTCATCCGCCGCTTTCCTTATACTTCGGCAACCGGACTGGTGTTCGACGAAGGCAGCTATGCGCAGACGCTCGACATCGCAGCCGCGCAAATCGATTTGCCGAAATTTTATGCCCGGCAGCGCGAGGCCCGCGCCTGCGGCCAGTTTCTCGGGATTGGGTTCGCGACGTTCTCCGAGCGCACCGGCTATGGCAGCGCGGCTTTTGCTGCGCGCGGCATGGACATCACGCCCGGAGGGGAGACTGTGGACATAGTTATGGACCCGTCCGGCCAAATCGAGGCTCGCATTGGTGCGAGCCCGCACGGCCAAGGCTTAGCAACGACGCTTGCCCAGCTAATCGCCGATGCGATTGGCGTGATGCCTGCCGATATACGCGTGGTGCACGGTGACACCGACCGCACACCCTATGGCTGGGGAACATTCGCCAGCCGGTCGCTCGTGATTGCGGGCGGCGCGGCGACGCTGGCGGCGCAAAAACTGCGCGAGAAGCTGCTCGCCGTTGCTGGCGACCTCTTGGAAGCCGCGCATGACGACATCGTGCTGCAAGACGGCGCGGCGCGCGTCGCCGGTACCGACCGGTCGCTGCCGATCGCCGTGCTGGCGCGCGCGGCGCATTATCAAGCGCATCGCTTCAAAGATTTTGCTTCGAGTCCTGAACCAACTCTTGCCGCGAGCGCGCATTACGATCCGCCCGGCACGTTCTCCAATGCCTGTCACGTGGCGGAGGTTGAAGTCGACGTCGAGACGGGCGGCGTCCGGGTCGAGCGCTTTCTTGCGGTCGAGGATGCCGGCCGCATCATCAACCCGTTGATCGCCGACGGGCAGGTACACGGCGGCATCGCCCAAGGCATCGGCAATGCGCTGTTCGAAGAGATCGTTTATGACGCGCTCGGCAATATTTTGACTGCGACGCTGGCCGATTATCTACCGCCGACCGCGCGCGAAATTCCGCCGATCGACGTGCACCACCTTGAAACGCCGGCGGTGTCCTCGCTGACCGGCGCCAAAGGTCTCGGCGAAGGCGGCGCGATCGGCGCGCCGGCGGCGATCATCAACGCCGTCAACGATGCGTTGTCACCCTTCGGCGTAGCGATTGACGAAATGCCAGCCACTCCGCAGCGCATCCGGGCGGCGCTGCGCACGGCAGGGATCAGGAAGTCGGGAATCGGGACTCAGGAATCAGGGACCTAGCTGATCGTGAACCTGATGCCTGATGCCCGCTACCGCGCCCGCTCCCGCGCCGAGACGATCGCGAGCAAAAGATAAATGACAAGCAACGACGTCTCGGCGAACACGACGAATACGCTGCCGCCATAGACTTGCGGGAAGAAAACCTCCACCGCCGCCATCGAAACCACCGAAGCGAGCCACAGGACAGCGCCCCACGCCGCCGCGAGCCACAGTCCGACTGCCGCCACGAGGTCCAACACGGCGAAAAACACCGTGGTGGTTTGCCAGGCAACCGTGTGCGCCTCGAAGCCTTGGCCGGGGGCGGCGCCAATGCCGCAGACCTGAACCCAGTGATAGAGACCCTTGATCAGCGCGATGCCGGCCATCAGGCGGAGAAACAGAACGAGATAATCCGTCCAACTCCCTTGAACGACCTTGGATAACCGCACCGGCTCAAGGAGGTCGCTGGGCCTGGTCGGCCGGCGTTGCGGTTGGTCGGTCATGATCCTTGCTTGAGCGGAGCGGAGGGCGGATTGATGGCGGACGCTAAAGCGAAATGGTTTTCAGCGTTCGAATCGTCATTTTCGCTTTAGCTCATTGTTTGAGCATGATCTTTTCCGAAAACCGCTTTCCACTTTTCGGGATCTTGCTTTAGGCTTTCGCCCATCGATAGAGCCGCTTTTCGGAACGGGTCAAACGCGGCCGGCGCACCCTTCCCCGGGTCGCAGCGCCTAGGGCGGAATAGCGGGGCTGCCCGTCGGGATAAACCGCCGCACGGTGGCAGATTGGACGTGGACGCGATAAAACAGAGGCCAAGGACCCTCTGCGCGCCCTGGAGCCCGGTTATGGCGATCAAATTCGGCCGTCCGCTCGAAAGGAGCCGATTTGTCCCGGCGCCGGCCGATATCAAGGCCGAGCAGCTCGAGCTTGCGGTCCGCCCACGCCGCAATCGGCGCAGCGAATGGTCGCGCCGGATGGTGCGCGAAAACGTCATCACCTCCGATGACCTGATCTGGCCGCTGTTCGTGGTCGAAGGGACGAAACTTCGCGTGCCGATTGACGCGATGCCCGACGTGGCGCGCCTTTCGGTCGACGAAGCCGTCCGCGCCGCCGAACACGCCGCCAAGCTTGCAATCCCGTGCCTGGCTTTGTTTCCCTATACCGATCCAGCCAGACGGGACGAGGCCGGTTCGGAGGCGCTCAATCCCGACAATCTCGTCTGCCGCGCCATTCGTGCCATTAAAAAGGAAGTGCCGGAGATCGGCGTGCTGTGCGATGTCGCGCTCGATCCGTATACCAGCCACGGCCATGATGGGCTTCTGCGCGACGGCGTGATCCTCAATGACGAAACCGTCGCGGTCCTGGTTCAGCAAGCGCTGGTAGAGGCGCAGGCCGGCTGCGACATCATCGCGCCATCCGACATGATGGACGGCCGGGTCGGCGCCATCCGCAAGGGCCTCGATGCGGCCGGCTTTACCGATGTTGCGATCATGGCCTACGCGGCGAAATTCGCGTCCGCGTTCTATGGTCCGTTCCGCGATGCAATCGGTTCGAATGCGACGCTGATGGGCGATAAGCGGACCTATCAGATGGATCCGGCCAACACGGACGAAGCGCTGCGCGAGGTGGAGCTCGACATTGCCGAGGGCGCCGACATGGTGATGGTAAAGCCCGGCCTGCCCTATCTCGACGTGCTGGCGCGGGTCAAAGATGCCTTCGGGATGCCGACCTTCGCCTACCAAGTGTCGGGGGAATATGCCATGATCATGGCTGCTGCGGGCAATGGCTGGCTCGACGGCGAGAAGGCGATGATGGAAAGCCTGATTGCTTTCAAGCGAGCCGGAGCGGATGGGGTACTGACGTATTTCGCTGCAAGGGTCGCGGAGAAACTGAAGAAAAGCGCCGCGTAGCACGTCGTTAGGGCGCGCGGCGGCGGATGTCTGAAAGCCGCGAACTTGCAACACCCCGCCCGCTGGCGAAATTGAGGCGGCTGCGATGCGCGAATACGACGATTACGGCGAATACCGCGATGACCATATCCGGCTCTACACACCGGTATTGCAGCGCGTGATCATTCTCACCGCGGTCATCATTGCCGTGCCGGTGCTGATGTGGACCGTCACCACGTTCGTCCGCAGCTATGTCGCGCGTCCCAAGGTGCCGGCACTCCAGCAAGTCGCTGCGTCGGAAAGCCCGGCGCGTGCCCCAGTGGCATCGCCGGCTCCGCCGATCCCAACTCCGACGCCCGATCAAACTGCTGCCACGCCATCGCGGGCTCGGATCCCTGGACCGGCCTGGTTTGGATCGGTGGCGAAGTCGCCGCCGCGTGGCGATACGGGGCCGGCGATCAGCCCTGCAGGCGCGGCCGCGGGGAACACCGCGCCGGCCGCTGCGGCGGCGAGCCCGATGCCGCCGCCACGCCCGGCCGAGAATACAACGGTCGCGGCTGTGCCCGGCTCCTCCTCCGATCGGGGCTTGGCCTGGCCCAATCCGAATTCCAAAAGTCCACCAGGCTTTGGCCCGCCTGCAGCGGCAGCGCCGGCGGCATCGACGCCACTGCCGCGGACAGCAACGGTGGAGGTCGTGCCGCCCGGTGAGCCGCTCCGCGGCCCGATACCGCTGCCACGGCACCGGCCCAGCGTCTATGCCGTTGCCGCCGTGACCTCAAGCGGCATGGCCTCAAGCGGCCCCGTGCCGCTGCCGCCCGTGCGCCCGTCCGACGCTCCCGCCGAAACGGCGTCACCCGTTACCGTTGCGCCTTATAACTACGAGCCGAGCCTGGCCGGCAATTAAGACGTTCGACTGTCACTGCAAAACCGCGCCGCTTTCCATGCGCACCGGCTGATAGCCATCGTCCGCAAGCGCCCGAAAAATTTGATCGGCATGCGCGCGGTCACGGGTTTCCATCGTGACGTCGAGCTTGGCGCCCTTCGCCGGCACGTCGAGAAACAGCCGGTGATGATCGACGGCGAGGATGTTGGCGCCAAACTCGCCGAGCCGGCTCGCGATCTGTCCTAGAATTCCCGGCCGATCGGGGATGGTCAGGCGAAACGACACAATCCGCGTTTCGCGTTCCAACTCGCGCACCATGATGGAGGCGAGGATGCGCGGATCGATATTGCCGCCGCACAGGATCAGCCCGACCTTGCGGCCAGCAAAGCGGCTGGGATCCGCCAGCATGGCAGCAAGGCCGGCGGCGCCGGCGCCTTCCGCCATGGTCTTTTGCAGCGTGAGGAAGATGTTCACGGCGCGCTCGATCAACGGCTCATCGACGAGGATGATCTCGCGCACCAGTTCGCGCACCACCGGCAGCGCCAGTTTGCCGGCCCTGCTCACGGCGATGCCTTCGGCAAGGGTGGCGCCACCACATGGCTTGTTCGCCCTGTGCACGGCATTCCACATCGACGGATAGAGCGTGCATTCGACGCCGACAATTTCGACGGCCGGCCGCACGGCCCGCGCCGCGATTGTATTGCCGGCAATCAGGCCGCCGCCACCGATCGGCACGACCAGCACATCGAGGTCGGGCACCTCCTCGAGCATTTCCAGCGCGATGGTTCCTTGACCGGCAATGATGCGCGGATCGTCATAAGGATGCACCCAGACCAGATTGCGCTCCGCCGCGAGCATATCGGCCCGATGCTGCGCCTCGAGCAAAGTCTCGCCCGAGAGTACCACCTCGGCGCCAAGCATCTCGGTGGCCTTCACCTTCACGAACGGGGTGGTTACCGGCATCACGATACTGGCCGGTATTGCGAGGCGGCGCGCATGATACGCAACGGCCTGCGCGTGATTGCCGGCTGAGATCGCAATGACGCCGCGGCGGCGTTCGTCCTCGCTGAGCGCCGCCAGCTTGACGCAAGCGCCGCGCTCCTTAAACGAGTTCGTCACCTGCAGATTCTCATATTTGACGTAGACTTCGGCTCCGGTCAGCGCGGAGAGCGGCGGCGCCGGCAGCATCGGCGTCCGCAGCACATGGCCAGAAATCGTCCCACGTGCGGATTCGATGTCGGCGAGCGCGATCTTGGCTCGTTGTTCGCTCATATCCTGGATATTATAATACCGAATTGACCATGACGGATTCCGGCCCAAATACCGATCCCGCTCGAAGCGGCATGTCGTTCGACTTCAAGCCGCATGCCTATGACCCGGCGACAAATCCGGAACTATTCGACGGGGTGCTGGCGCGCCGGATCGTGGCGTTCATCATCGATCTCATCATCATCGCAATTCCTCTGGCCGCAGCATCGGCATTCATCTTCGTCTTTGGCCTGGTCACATTCGGACTGGGCTGGCTGTTGTTCTGGCTGTTATCGCCGATTTCGGTGATCTGGGCGCTGGCCTATTACGGATTGACCCTCGGCAGCCCGGCCTCTGCTACTATCGGCATGCGCGCCATGGAAATCGAGATGCGGACTTGGTATGGCGCGCCGGCTTATTTCGTGCTCGGCGCGGTGCATGCCGTTGTGTTTTGGATCAGCGTCAGTGTGCTCACGCCCTTTATCCTCCTGGTCGGCTTCTTCAATGCAAGGCGCCGGTTGCTGCATGACATTATCGTCGGCACCGTGCTGATCAATACGCAAACCCGGGCGGCCACGTTGCGGGCGCGCGCGACAGGCTGAGGCGCAAATGGCCTTTGACGAGGCGACCGACCCGCGCAATGTTAGCGGCCGCCCGAATCCCTCGGCCGCGACTTGGTAATTCTCGTGACCCAACATTCGCGCGATACACCGCAATTCTATCTGACTGCTCCTTCGCCGTGCCCTTATCTCGCCGGCAAGGAGGAGCGGAAGGTGTTTACGCATTTGGTCGGCGAGCGAGCGCCCGAGCTCAACAATATTCTCACGCAAGGCGGCTTCCGGCGCAGCCAATCGATTGCCTACCGGCCGGCTTGTGAGGATTGCCGCGCCTGCATCTCGGTTCGTGTCATCGCCAAGGATTTTCGCCCGACGCCGAGCATGCGCCGGATCATGCGTCGCAATGCCGACATAGCCGCCGAAATGCGCATCGCCGTGCCGACGTCCGAGCAATACGCAATTTTTCGCGCCTATCTCGATTCCCGCCATCGCGACGGCGGCATGGCAGACATGACGGTGCTCGATTATGCGATGATGGTCGAAGACAGCCACATCGAAACTCGCATTATCGAATATCGCCGCCGCGAGCCTAAGGCGCTTCCCGGCAAGCGGGCTGGCGGCGAGCTCGTCGCGATTGCACTGACAGACGTGCTCGGCGACGGCTTGTCCATGGTCTATTCGTTCTTCGAACCGGAAGAGGCGCCGCGCTCGCTCGGCACGTACATGGTTCTCGATCATATTGAACGGGCGCGAAACATGGGCCTCGCGTACGTCTATTTGGGCTATTGGGTGCGAGGCTCACGCAAGATGGATTACAAGGGCCGCTTTCTACCCCAAGAGCGGCTCATGCCCGAGGGCTGGATGCGCGTCGAAGAATAACTCGTGCCGCGGCCAACGGCGCGATGGAGGAAATCCATGCGAATTGCAATTGCCGCTTTAGTGGGCGGCATGTTGTGCTTGCCGGCCTTCGTCGCGCTGGCGCAAACCAAGCCGCCGAACAGCGCCGAGACGGCCAAGGGAAAAGCGCTCGTCGACCTTAATGGCATGACGCTCTACGTCTTCGACCGCGACGGTACCGGCAAGTCGACGTGCGATGCGCAATGCGCCGTCAATTGGCCACCGTTGATCGCCGATACCGATGCCGCCGCGTCGGGAAGTTTTTCTTTCATCACGCGGGACGATGGCCGCCAGCAATGGGCCTATAAAGGCAAGCCGCTCTATACTTGGACGAAGGACAAAGCGCCCGGCGACACGACCGGCGACGGCATCAATAATGTTTGGCACCTCGCCGCGCCCTGATCCCGCTCCACTGCCGCCAATGAAGCTGAGCTTAGACCTGCAACTCGGCAAGCGATCCCAGCGCGTAGAACTGAACCGGCTCGCGGCGACCTTTCACCGGCGCTTCGTGCAATTGCTCGCCGTTGAGGTTCAGCCCCGCCGCCTCGGCGGCTTGGCGCGAAATCACGACTGCGCAGCCGTATTCCTTGGTCAGGCTCTCCAAGCGCGCACAGGTATTCACGGCATCGCCGATCGCGCTAATGATTAGCGACCGCGGCGGCCCCATCGCTCCGACAATCGCCTCGCTGAAATGAATGCCGACGCCAATGCGTAACGGCTCGCGCAGGTCACCGCGCAGCCGGTAGTTCAGCTGGTCGAGGCGTTCCAGCATTTCCCGCGCGCCGCGCACGGCGTCGACCGGTCCGCTCTTCGGATCGGCGGCATCAAGCCCGTACAGCGCCATCAGTCCGTCGCCGGTGAACTGCGAGTAATGTCCATTGGTCGCGACCAGCGCCTGCGTCATCTCATGGAAGAACTGGTTGAGAATGAATAACGTGTCATAAGGCAGCTTGGCCTCGGCCAAGCTGGTCGAACCGCGCAGATCGACAAAGACGATCGTTATCAGCCGTTCGCTACCTTCGAGGCCGCCACGGATGGCGCCATCGGCCGCCGTGGCATCCGTCGCCAACAGCGGCATCACGGCGAGGTCCGCCGTCGGCCGGATCTGGCAGGCAAGCCGCATCCCTGGCGTGGCGCCGATGCGCGCCAGTGCCTTGGCTTCCAGTCCGCTCGGTTGTGGAAGCTGTTCGATCCCCTTGGTCACTTGAACCCGACAGGTGGTGCAGCGGGCGCGGCCGCCGCACACCGACGCGTGCGAGATGCCGTTCGCGCGCAGCGTCTCCAAGACCGTCGCGCCGGGCAGGATCGCCATCCTGCGCCCATTGGCGTGCGACAAAACCGGCGGCTTGCGACGCCGATAGGACAGTTCGCGGATGCCGCGTCCGGCGAAAGGCAGCAGCGTCAAAGCAAGGCTCAGGCCGAAACCGACGGCGGCCATCTGGTCGACCGTCTCGCCGGCTTGCGCAGTGATGTTGGAATCCTCCGCCGCCGTGCGTACGAAATCAGGATCGGCGGTTGCCTCGCGGACCACCTGATTGCCGCCGCTGACATAACCAGCCAGCGCCAGCGTCGGCAGCAGTAACCCATAGGTAAAAAGTGCCGGCCGCCATGCCGGGTACCAGCGCTTGGTCCGCAGCCAATAATGGATGCCGATGCAAGCGTGGGTCCACACCGTGATCAGCGCAATCATCTGTATCGCGCCGAGCCAGGGCCGATGCAGCCATTGAGCAATAAAGACGGTGTTGTAATAGATCGTAACGTCCAGCGTGCTCTCGGCGATGCGTGTGCCGATGACGTGAAACATCAGCAAAAAAGGAATGCACAGGCCGAGCGCAGCTTGAGTGAGCTCCCAGCGGGTAAGCCGCAGCGATCGGCGAATGTAGATCGACCACAACGCATTGCTGTAATGGATGACGAAAGCGGCAATCAGAATGGACGTGCCGAGCCCCGTGCGCCACGCATACATTAAAAAAGTAAGCGCGGTTTCCGCGTCGTCGACCGAGACCAGCAAAAACCAGTGCGCGGTGAGATGACAGACGACAAAAGCGAGCATCACGAGCCCGCTGCTCAGCCGAAGCCGGGCGCGCCAGACGCGGAGATTGGAATTCATCGCTTTGTCCGCACGCGAAGTAATTCCCATGCCGAAACGACCGCTTTGCGGTGCCAATATTCCCGATGCCAGAAGCTTATAGCCGGCATTCGTTATGCAATGGGTGAACTATCCCCGGCACACTTTGGCAAGTAACGATCAGGTGCGGTCCTCGTCATTGCCGTTGACGGCCCGTGCTTCGGGCTTGCCGAACGTATTGCTCTTGGGAAAGCCCTTTGGCGCGAGCCGGCCCGCGTCGGCCCGGTTGCCGCGCCAGTCGGCGAGTTCCTTAAGCGACTGAGTAAAGACGCGGTCGGCGGAGTCGACCCAGTTCAGGCCCTTCTCGACCTCGAAAGTCTTGATGTCGGACAAGCC
>DASZCJ010000043.1:0-5159 GCA_035943155.1 Xanthobacteraceae bacterium
CAGATTCCAGTTCTTACCCTTGCCGCGCGCAAATACCTTGCGGAACAGCTCCTTGGTCTTGCGCCGGTTGAGGAAGTGGTCCTGATCGGGCGCGCGCTCATAAGCATAGCCGGGCGAGATCGAAACGCCGACGCCGAGCTCGTTGGTGAGATCGAGGAATTTTGCGATGTCTTCCGCCGGGTGACCGTCGAAGATCGTGCAGTTGACGTTGACGGCGAAGCCCTTGGCCTTGGCGGCCTTGATCGCATCAACGGCTTTCTCGAAGCCGCCTTCCATGCAGACCGATTTGTCGTGATGTTGCTTGATGCCGTCGAGATGCACGGAGAAGAACAGATAAGGCGACGGCTCGAACAGATGCAGCTTCTTCTCCAGAAGGAGCGCATTGGTGCACAGCGAGACGAACTTCTTGCGCGCGACGATGCCTTTGACGATCTCGCCGATCTCTTTGTGGATCAGCGGCTCGCCGCCGGGGATCGCGACCATCGGCGCGCCGCATTCGTCGACCGCGTCGAGGCATTCGGCGACAGACAGCCGCTTGTTGAGAATGGCGTCGGGATAATCGATCTTGCCGCAGCCGAAGCACGACAAATTGCAGCGGAACAGCGGCTCGAGCATCAGCACGAGCGGATAGCGCTGGCGCCCGGCAAGACGCTGGCGGAGCACATAGGTGCCGACTTTGATTTTTTGTCGTAGTGATACGCCCAAGGTTTTGTCCTCGTCGTTTTCGTTTTTGGTTGGTTAGACTTTTTCCGCGGCGCGGCTGACCGCGCCACCGTCGGTCAGTTCGGGCGGCAAGCGGAATTCTATTGTTTCGTGCCGGCCGGTGAGCTGGCTGACATCGACCGGATTGACCCGCCGCAGCGCTTCGATGACGTCTTCCACCAGTACTTCCGGCGCCGAGGCGCCGGCGGTGATGCCGACGGTTTCGGCGTTGCGGAACCAGCTCGGATCGAGTTCGCTGCCGTCCGCGATCAGATAGCTCGGCGTGCCGGCCTCCTCGCCGATCTCGCGCAGCCGGTTCGAATTCGAGCTGTTCTTGGCGCCGACCACAAGGATAACGTCGACGAGCTTGCTCAATTCGCGCACCGCGGTTTGCCGGTTTTGCGTCGCATAACAAATGTCGCGCGTCTCCGGCCCAACGATGTTGGTGAAGCGGTTGTGCAGCGCGGCGATGATGCCGCGCGTGTCATCGACGCTCAGCGTGGTCTGCGTCACATAGGCGACCGGCGTATCTGCAGGAATGTCGAGTTTGTCGACGTCGGTTTCGGTCTGGACCAGGGTGACCGGCTCGGAGATCTGGCCCATCGTGCCCTCGACCTCAGGATGGCCGGCATGGCCGATGAGAATGAGCTGCCTGCCTTGCGCGACATAGCGCTTGCCCTGGTTGTGCACTTTGGTGACCAGCGGGCAGGTCGCGTTAAGCACCGGCAGATGCCGCGAGGCTGCTTCTTCCTCGACGCTTTTGGCGACGCCATGCGCGCTGAAGATCGTCACCGCGTTCGGCGGCACTTCGGAAAGGTTCTCGACGAAGCGCGCGCCTTTGGCCTTCAAACTTTCCACGACATGCTTGTTGTGCACGATCTCGTGACGCACGTAGACTGGGGGGCCGAATTTTTGCAGCGCCCGCTCGACGATCTCGATCGCGCGCACGACGCCGGCGCAAAAGCCGCGGGGCTGGGCGAGTATCACTTTCATCAAGACCTCCCGGTTGCGACACCGGTTTGCGTTTAACTATTTGCGCTGACCTGCTTTGCGTCCACCTGCGGCCAGCTGCCGCAACAGCGGCCGGCCATTAGGGTGTCCGGAGCGTGTCCGGTCGGCGATTAGCGGGTTATGTATGTTGCAGCGGGCCGGCGCGGTAGCTCTGCTAACCCACTCTTATCAAGTCCTTTATCAAGTCTTTATCTCTGTCCCGATCTCTGTTGAATCTCTTGCTATTGTGGCGATCCGCATTGCGGCAAAGTGCCCAAAATCGCCTCAAACCGAATACTGCTTCATAGATAACGCTTAAACCCCACCTTTGAGCGAAAATACCCTCCTTTGTCCAGCAGCTAGGCGCATACCTAACGCCTGGCATTTTAGCCCTGGAAGGGCGCGGCCCGCACCAAGGTGCAACGCTCTGGGCCCACGGCCGGTTCGGGCGCTTGGCTATTGGTTCACCGGCCCTTGATTCCGCATAGCTTCAAGACAAATGGTGCATAGCCAAAATCGCCACTAGGAATATAAGTTCGATTTCACTTTTCCGGCGGTTCGAGGCATCTAGAGGCGGGTGAAAGGGCGAATCCTATTCGCCTCCATTTTGCCGTTCTCTTAACGCCTCAAACCCGGCCTCCCGGCCAAGCCTGCGCCCGCGATCAGCATCATCCGCCGACAGCCATGAAACTCATCACCGCCTTCGTTGTCCGCGCGATCGGCTTCTGCGCGCAACACGCCGCGCCGGTGATCGTGATCTCGATTCTGCTCGGCATTGCCTCGTCCTGGTATGCGGTCACGCATTTCGCCATGACGACCGACGTCAATCAGCTTATCTCGGCGAATATCGCTTGGCGGCAGCGCGAAGCCGAAATGGAAAAAGCGTTCCCGCATTTCGAATTGATCGTTGCGGTGGTCAACGCGCCGACCACCGAACTGGTCGAGGGCGCCGCCAACGCACTGGTGCAACGGCTGGCGCAGCAAAAAGATCTGTTTCGGTCGATCGAGCAGCCAAAGGGCGGTCGTTTCTTTGCGCAAAACGGCCTGTTATTCGAATCGACAGCCGATCTTGCGCCGCAGATGAGCATGCTGACCCAGGCGCAACGTCTGGTGCAGGTGCTGGCCGGCGATCCGTCGCTGCGCGGCGTCATCCAAACACTGCAATTTGGCTTACTCGGCGTGCAGGGCGGCCAGATCACGCTCGATAGCATGACCTGGCCGATGACGCTTGCCGCCGACACGATCGAGAAAGTCAGTGCCGGACAGCCGGCGAATTTTTCCTGGTACGAGCTGGTGCAAGGCCACGCCGCCGCGCCGGGCGATCTCGTTCGCTTCCTCGAAATCCGCGCGACGCTCGATTACTCCGAGCTTGAACCGGGCAAACGCGCGACCGACGCCATCCGCAAAGCAGCCGCCGATCTCGATCTCGGCTCGAAATATCAAGCGCAGGTCCGGCTCACCGGTCCGGTGCCGATGGCGGATGAGGAATTTTCTACGATCAAGGAAAATGCCGCTCTCAACGCCACCGTGACGATCGCGATCGTGCTCCTCATTCTTTGGCTGGCGCTGCGCTGGGCGCGGATCATCCTCGCGGTGTTCGTTTGCGTCGCCCTCGGGCTCTCCATCACTGCCGCGGTCGGCATGCTGTTGGTGGGCACGCTCAACCTGATCTCTGTCTATTTTGCCGTCCTGTTCGTCGGGCTTGGCGTCGATTTCGGCATTCAGTTCAGCGTGCGCTACCGCGCCGAACGCTACGAACTCGACAATCTGCGCCAGGCGCTGCTGCAAACCGGGCACCGCGCCGGGGCGCCGCTGACACTTGCGGCGCTGGCGACCGCCGCTGGTTTCTTGTCGTTCCTGCCGACGGTCTACAAAGGCGTTTCCGAGCTCGGGCTGATCGCCGGCATCGGCATGCTGATCGCGTTCGCCAGCAGCATCACACTGCTGCCGGCGCTGTTAAGCGTGTTCAAGCCGCCGAGCGAGACGGAGCAGCTCGGTTACGCGGCGCTCGCGCCGGTCGATCGATTCCTCGAACGGCATCGCATTGCGATCCTAATCGTAACCGCAGTGGTCGTCGCGGCGGGTTTGCCGCTGCTTTTTTGGCTGCGCTTCGATTTCAACCCGATCAATTTGCGCAGTCCCAAGACCGAGGCCGTCTCAACTTATCTTTCGCTCAAGAACGATCCGGACGCCGGCACCAACGACATTCAGGTGCTCGAGCCGTCGTTGCAGGCGGCCGACCAGGTCGCCGCCAAACTCCGCACTCTGCCGGAAGTCTCGCGCGTATTAACCTTGTCGAGCTTCATTCCTGCAGATCAGCAGCAAAAATTACCGCTGATCCAGAACGCGGCGAAGGCCTTGCTGCCCTTGCTCAATCCGGCAGCGCCGAGTCCGGCGCCGACCGACGCGCAAAATGTTAGCATGATGGGCTCCACGGTCGATGCGCTCAAGCGCCTCGCCGGCGACGGCAATGGCGGCGGCGCCGTCGCGGCGCGCCGCCTCGCCACCGCGATGACCGCTTTATCGAAGGCCGATCCCGCCGTGCGGGCGCGCGTGCAAGACATATTGGTGCAGCCGCTGCGCATCGCGCTCGACGATTTGCGCAATCTGTTGACCGCCCGCGAGGTCACGCGCGTCAATCTGCCGCCGGAACTGGTGAAGGAATGGCTGACGCCGGACGGCAAGGCGCGCATCGACGTGGCGCCGAGCGGCGATGCCAGCAGTAACGAGGTGCTGCAGAACTTCGCCCGCGCTGTGCAGGCAGTCGCGCCGGAAGCGACCGAGGGCCCGATTTCGATCCTGGAAGCAAGGCGCGAAGTGGTGATTGCCTTCATCGAGGCCGGCACTTGCGCCTTGCTGTCGATCGGCGTTCTGCTGTGGATCACGTTGCGCCGCTTCGGTGACGTACTGCTAACGCTGGTGCCGTTACTATTGGCCGGCGTGGTCACGCTTGAGATCTGCGTGCTGATCGATCTGCCCCTGAATTTCGCCAATATCATCGCCCTGCCGCTCCTCTTAGGCGTCGGCGTGGCGTTCAAGATCTACTACATCATGGCTTGGCGCGAAGGTCAGACCAACTTGTTGCAATCGGTGCTCACGCGCGCCGTCACGTTCAGCGCCTGCACCACCGCGACTGCTTTCGGCAGCCTGTGGTTTTCCAGCCATCCGGGAACGTCCAGCATGGGCAAGCTGTTGGCGATCTCGCTGTTGACCACGATGGCGGCCGCCGCCTTGTTCCAGCCGGTGTTGATGGGCAAGCCGCGCGAGCTCGAGCCGAGCGATTAGCGCCTGAAGAGACGTTAATCCGTCTACTGCTTACTGCCGCGCAGCATTGGGGGTTGTTGCGGCAGCTCCGATTTACGCGGCGGCGGCGCCGGCGGGCGCTTTTGATTGGCCGCCGGATTAGCCGTCGGATTGGCGTTTACCGCTGGGTTCGGATTAATCGACGGGTCGAGCATGGTGTAGGC
>DASZCJ010000044.1:0-3406 GCA_035943155.1 Xanthobacteraceae bacterium
GTCGCGAACTCCACCTCGCGCGCTTCGGCGGCGAGGTTGTGCAGCGCTAAAACAGAATTGTTTCGCCAATCGTACCGTACCGCCAGGATCGATTTATCGCCGAGGTCCAGCACCTTGAAATCACCCCAGCCGATTTCAGGCACCTCCTTGCGCATACGGATAATGCGTTCGGTCCAATTCAACAGTGAATTAGGATCACGGCGCTGGTCCGCGGCATTGACATGCTCATAGCCATAGGGGCCGTCCTCTATGACCGGGACCACTGGCTTTTTGTTCTTGGTAAATCCGCCGTGCGGCTCGCGCGACCACTGCATCGGCGTACGGCAGCTTGTCCGTTCTGGCAACGCCAGGTTGTCGCCCATGCCAAGCTCGTCGCCGTAGCGCAGGACCGGGGTTCCCGGCAATGTGAACATCAGGCTGTAGGCGAGTTCGATGCGACGCCGGTCGCCGCCGAGCATCGGTGCCAATCGTCGTCTGATGCCGCGCTCATAGAGCTGATCTTCCGGATTTGGTCCGAACGCTGCAAAGACCGTCTGACGGTGCTTTTCCGTTAACCGGCCAAGGTCGAGCTCATCGTGATTGCGCAGGAAATTACCCCATTGACTGGTGGATGGCCGGGTTTTGGTTTTGAGCAATGCTTTGGCCAGGGGCCGCGCGTCGGCCGCGGCCAAGGCATAAAACAAGTTCTGATTGACTTGAAAATTGAACATCATCTGCATCCGATCGCCCTCCGCTCCGAAATACTTGATGTCAGTGCGGGGTAGAACATTTGCCTCGGCCAGGATGATCGAGTCGCCTTCACGCCACTGCAGAAATTCGCGAATCGAACGCAGCATCTCATATTGCTCGCGTGGTTTATGGACGTTGGCGCCTTTGCTGCTGATGACGAAAGGCACAGCGTCCATGCGAAAGCCCGAAACGCCAAGTTGCACCCAAAAGCCCATGATCTTGAGGATTTCCGACTGCACTTCCGGGTTTTGAGTATTGAGATCGGGCTGAAAATTATAAAATCGATGAAAATACCATTGCTTCGCTACACTGTCGTAGCTCCATGTTGATTTCTGGACTCCTGGGAAAACCATTCCTTTATCGGCGTCTTGTGGGCGTTTCTTTGCCCAGACATACCAATCGCGATACTTCGATTGTGGATCGCGCCGTGCCTCCAGGAACCATTTATGTTTGTTTGAGGTGTGGTTCACGACGAGATCGATAATGACTCGAATGCCGCGCTGAGAGGCGGCGTGGGCGAATTCTACAAAATCGCCGAGAGTGCCATATGCCGGGTTGACGCCGTAATAGTCTGATATGTCATAGCCGTCGTCGCGTCCCGGAGAGGTTTGGAAAGGCATCAACCAAATCGCGGTTATGCCGAGACCGTGCAGATAGTCCAAACGGCGCATCAAGCCTTGGAAGTCACCGATCCCATCACCGTTGGTGTCCATGTAGGTGGCGACCGACAGGCAATAGATCACGGCATTTTTGTACCAGAGATCTTTGATCATGCGTTGCGCCAGAATTCCCGCCGGGAATTAACGGCATAACTGCGTGAGCGGTTCCGGCCTGTCCGCGATCTGGTCGCCATCAAGCGAAAAGCGGACATGAGGCCGATGGATTTCGTCGCAAATTGAGCCAAAGCGGACATCGAACCGCTGTCGCCCATGGCCGTCATTGGGTGTAAAGCGGACAGCCGATCACATTGCACAGCGATAGACGAGGGCGGCAGCGAAATAATTCGTGCCCCTAACGGCCCGCGGGTTGTGCCGGCGTGAACATCGCCGTGAAAGATTTCACCCGCGCGACGTCGTCTCGGCACGGCGACCATCGGCGCCGGCGCGTGCGCGCGCGGGTCGGTGGCTGCGCGCATGGTCCGCCTGCCGCTGCTTTGTCCCGGCGTGGGCGACATGCGCTTTTCGTTTCTCGGATGAGCGCGCAAATTTATGCTTGCGTGACCGCGCTTGCGATTTTCCACTGGTAGGCGTTGTTGTCTGCGCCTGCGCCGGCCACTGCACATCACCGGCGTCGTCGCCGGCGACGGCGTCGGGCTCGAACGCTGTGACGTCGGGCACCGGCAGTGCATTGTCTTCGGGCGCGACGTTTGCCGTCCCTTGCGGCCAGCGCGGTTGGCTGCGGCGATCGAGATTGTCGCCAATCATCGGCTCGCCCGGCTGCGCGGAGGCGACTATCCGTGCGTTCGGCTTGTTGGCCATTGCAATCACGTAGGACGCCGCCGGGACCAGTTGCACGATATGGAAGCCTTTATCCTTGAGCTCTTTGAGCAAGCCGGGCAGGGCGGCGACAGTTGCCGGATGGATGTCGTGCAGGAGCAAAATTCCCTTGCCGCGCGCTTCCAGCCGCCGCATCGCGGCGCCGATGATCTGCTTGCCGCCGATCCGATGATGCCAATCGTCGGCGACCGTATCGGAAGAGAATACCGAGAGCCCGCGCGCCGCAAGTTCGCTTTCGACGGTTTCGGATCGCGCCAAGCCGGGAATGCGGAAGAATGGCGCTAGATATTTGGGGTCGCCCAGCGCGGCGCTCACGTCGGAAATGCCCCAATCGATCTCCTGGCGCATTTTATCGATCGGCAACTGGCCGAAACGGATCGGATGATCGTCGCTATGCGTGCCGATCGTGTGGCCTTCCTCGTAGATGCGGCGCACGGCGGCTGGAAAAGCACGCGCCATTTCGCCGACCAGGAAATAGGTCGCTTTCACGCATTGCGAAGCAAGAATGTCGAGGATCTGGTTCGAGTAGGGCGGCAGCGGACCGTCATCGAAAGTGAGCACGACCTCCTTGTCGGCGAGCGGCAGCGAGTCCGGATATTGCATGTGGCCGATGCGCGGATGTTCGGCGGGGTCGATCGCCAGCACGCGGCTCGTTCCGAGCGCGTCCGGATGTCCCGGACAGTTGGCAGCACTTTGCGCAGCCGTTCCCTGAGCGGGGACTTCTTGCGCGGGCTGCGAAGCGGTTTGCGGTTGCGCCTCTTGCGCCGGTGCTTGTTGCGCAAACGACGATCCGCAGCACAGCGGCAAGGCGCTTGCCGCCGCGAAAACTGCGGCCAACAAATCTGCCCTTAACCCTGTCCTTGCGCCTACTTTGGCGCCTAGCTTGGCGTTCCTCATCTCAACCCCGAAATCGGCCATCCAGCAACGGCGCTGAGCGGCCACACGCAACAACCTGCACACCCCAGAGTCGCGAATAGGATTGCGAATCCGGTCCGAATCTACGGCCCGGCGACATTAACGTCATGTGAACGCGGCGGGCCACAATGCGGTACTGCTGTTAATATATTGATAAATCAAGGCTTCAACGTCATGTGAACGCGGCGGGCCACAATGCGGTACTGCTGTTAATATATTGATAAATCAAGGCTTCGCAGCCTTTCCTTCCGTGCAGACTTTGTGGC
>DASZCJ010000045.1:0-4926 GCA_035943155.1 Xanthobacteraceae bacterium
CGACTGCAGCGTCGCGATTCCGTCTTCGGCCTGCTTGCGCCGCTTGCGCCCCTCGAAGCCGAAGGGCTTGGTGACCACGCCGACGGTGAGCGCGCCGCATTCGCGCGCGACCTGCGCGATGATCGGCGCGGCGCCGGTGCCGGTGCCGCCGCCCATTCCCGCGGTGACGAACACCATGTGTGCTCCGGACAGGTGATCGCGGATTTCGTCGATCACTTCTTCGGCCGCGGCGCGCCCCACATCCGGCTGCGATCCGGCGCCGAGGCCTTCGGTCGCCTGCACGCCCATCTGGATGACGCGTTCGGCTTTCGACATCGTGAGCGCTTGCGCGTCGGTATTGGCGACGACAAAATCGACCCCCTGGAGACCGGCAGTAATCATATTGTTGACGGCGTTGCCGCCAGCGCCGCCCACTCCGAATACCGTAATTCGGGGTCTAAGCTCACGAATATCCGGGATGTTGAGATTGATGGTCATGATTGCCTCTTTTGTCGCGCGCGGGCGCGATGCACGCTCTGGCCCATCCGGTCCGCCACCGGCCGTTGAGATTTTCGAGCTTCGCTTCTGAGGGCCATCAGAAACTCTCGCGAAGCCATCGTCCGACGCGGGCGAAGTATCCGCCCGTGCCGGTCATGAGTTGCCGCCTACGGCGCATTTCGAAATGTTCGAGATGCGCCGCTTGGGGATAGACGAGGAGCCCGGCCGCCGCCGCAAAGGCCGGGCCTTTGGCCGCTTCCGGTGCGCCGGCAATGCCAAGCGGGCGTCCGAGCCGCACTGGGCGCCCGAGCAGCCGCGCCGCCAGTTCCGGCAGTCCGTTAAGCTGACTGGCGCCGCCACTAAGGACCACATGGCCGCGCCGATCGCCCCCGATCGGGGACGCGGCCAAACGGTCACGCACCATTTCAAGGATTTCCTCGACGCGCGGCTTGATGATCGCCACCAGCGTTGCGCGCGATACGAATTGTGCCTGTTCGCGCTCATGCTCGTTCAGCGGCGGGACCGTGATCATGTCACGTTCATCCGATCCTCCGCTAAGTACAGTGCCATAAAGCGTTTTGATTCGCTCGGCATCGGCGATTCGGGCATTGAGCCCGCGCGCCAGGTCCATGGTGACGTGATGGCCGCCGAGTGCGAAACCGTCGATGTGAACGAGGCGGCCGCCCTGAAACACCGCCATCGTGGTGGTGCCAGCGCCCATATCGACGACGCTAGCGCCCAGATCGGCCTCGTCGTCGGCGAGAACGGCAAGGCCGGCGACATAGGGTGACGCCGCCATCGCCTCGACCTCGAGGTGACAGCGCTCCGCGGCGAGTATCAAATTGCGCGCGGCGGCGATCTCGGTGGTGGCGACATGCATATCGACGCCGAACTGCGAACCGACCATGCCGCGCGGATCGCGTATGCCGTTCACACCGTCGATCGAATAGCCGACCGGAAGTGAATGCAGCACGGCACGACCGTCCCGCAGCGAATGGTGGCTGCCGGCCACCAAGACGCGCGCAATGTCGCTCTCCGATACGGCCGAGCCTATGATTTTAACGTCGGCCGCGAACAATTCGCTGGCCAGCCGTCCGCAGGAAATCGACAGCACGACTGAATCGATCTCGACCGAAGCCATCCGCTCGGCCGCGTCAACGGCTTGGCGGATCGACTCCTCGGCTTGCGCCAGATTGACGACGCTACCCCCTTTGGTGCCGCGTGCGACCGTGTGGCCGAAGCCAATGACCTCAATGGCATGACTGCGGCGGGTCAGAACCTGCTGCGGCCCGCGCGGGCGCAGCCGCCCGATCAGGCAAACGACCTTGCTCGATCCGACATCGAGCGCGGCGATGACAACGCTGCGCCGCGGCGAGATCGGTTTCATCTTCGGCGTGACGCCGTGACCGAGCGTGTTCATGCGTCGCCGCCTTTTTTCTTTTTTGTATTGGCCTTGAGCGCTTCGTCGCGCGCCTGCGCCGCAGCATCGGATAAGCGCACGGTAATTCGGTCAGACAAGCGTAGATCGACGGTCGTGATGTCGCGCGACAGCAGCTTTTTTTCGCGGTCGAGCGCGACCAGCCGATCCAGCGCGGATTGCAGGTCGGTTTCCGGCAGGCGGATATCCATGCCGTTTGTCAGACGTAAGCTCCAGCGCCGCTCGGCCACCAGGACCGAGGCGCGCAGCGCGGAGCGAATTTCCGGATAGCGATCGATCAGCCCGATAAAATCTTTAGCTTGCCGCTCGGCGCCGCGGCCGACCACAAGCGGCAGGCCGCGGTAACGGGGCTCCATGAAAGGCTGCAGAACGGTGCCGTCGTCGGCGATGACGTTGACCCGGCCATTCCTCTGCCAGAGCGCGAACGCCCGGCGCTCGGTGATCGCGATCTGCAGGCGATCCGGATAGAGCTTGAGCACCGCGGCATCGGCGATCCACGGATTGGCCAAAAGCTGCGTGCGCGCAGCTTCGGCGTCAAAAAACAGCAACGAAGACCGGCCGGTCACACCGGCAATGGCAATCGCCTGTTCGCGGCTGACTTGGCTCGCGCCGCTCACCGACACCGCGGTGATGGCAAAGCCGGCCGCATTCGCAGCGCTATCGCGCGCGTCCTTGAGCCAATCGGCAACCGCAGCGACGTGGCCGCCGACGATAGCGCCATAGCCTAGCGTGGCTGTGAGCAGTAGGACCGATCCGCCGACGCCGACGCCGGCAGGGATACGCGCCAGTCGCGCGGCCCAACGGCGGGCGCTGCGACCCGCAAAGAAAGGGAAAATGCGGCGAGCGCCGTGGTTTTGCTGACCAGCTTGGACGCGCGCGGAATCCGGGCGGTCAACCGGCGCGCCAGTCTGCTCTGCCGCTGATTGCCCCGACCGCATCAGCGGTTGGTCGAGGCGTCCTCCACCATCCATTGCACCAGCTCGTCGAACGTGATGCCCGCATAGGCGGCGAGCTCGGGCACGAGCGAGGTTTCGGTCATGCCGGGTTGGGTGTTGACCTCAAGGCAGACCAGCTTTCCCGTCCCCCGATCGTCGTAGCGAAAGTCCGCGCGGCTGACCCCACGGCAGCCGAGCGCATTATGCGCAGCGACAGCCAGTCTTCGGACCTCCTGGTAAACATTTGGTAAAATTGGCGCCGGGAGCAGGTGTTTGGAGCCGCCAGCGGCGTATTTGGCTTCGTAGTCGTAGAACCGCGTCGCTGGCACGATTTCGATAACGTCGAGGGCGCGATCGCCTAGCACCGCGCAAGTCAACTCCTTGCCAGGGACGTAGCGCTCGACCATGACCGTATCGCCGAATGGCCAGTCGTCGCGGTAAAGCTCCTGGGGCGGGTGCGGGTGCTCATGGGTGACAATGAAAACCCCGACGCTCGAGCCTTCGGCGATCGGCTTAACCACATAGGGGGGCGGCAAGACGTGGCTCTTGGCCGCTTCGAAGCGCGATACCACCCGATCCTCCGCGACCGGGATGCCGTGCGCGCTAAACAGCGCCTTGGCGTAGTTCTTCTGCATGGCCAGCGCCGACGCCAGCACGCCGGAATGAGTGTAGGGAATGCCTAGAACCTCCAAGAGACCCTGCAGCGTGCCGTCCTCGCCCGGGCGGCCGTGCAATACGTTAAGCGCCACGTCGGGCTTGGTGGCGGTCAGCGCGGTGGCAATATCAGGCGTCACATCGAGCGAAGTGACGCGATAGCCGCGGCGAATCAGGGCCTCGGCGCAGGCTTGGCCGGAGCGCAGCGAAATCTCGCGCTCGGCCGACCAACCCCCCATCAGAACGGCGACGTGCTTCGCCATGACTGCGCCAACCCCTGCGCCCACCGCTGATTCGCAAGGACACCCACTAGAATCGACAACGGGCGAAAGGTCGAGCGTTTCCGCGCATTTTGCGGCCGGCCAATGGTGGCTTGGCGCTAGAGCGGGACGCGGACTTCCTCCGGCGGTTTGACGTGCCGGAACATGAACAAAAGCCCCGCGTCGTAGAGGATTTTCAGGGTGCCGCAGATGATCAGCGGGGCGCCGAGGAATGGGCCGGAGAGTAGCATGCCGGCAAGGGCCGGGCTGAGCGAAGAGGCAAGGCTGCGCGGGACCGCCGTAACGCTTGCCGCGGCCGGCCGCTCCGGCGGGGTCACGACGGCCATGACATAGGAGCTGCGTGTCGGCACATCCATTTGCGACAGCGCCGATCGCAACAGCAGAAAGACAAGCGCAGCGGTCAAGTTCGGCGACACTGCGGCGAAGATGAGAAAAACGCTCGAGGGGATGTGCGTGAAGACCATCGTATTAACGAGCCCGATGCGCTGGGCGATTTTGGCGGCCACCGGATAGGAAAAAGCGCTGAACACGCTGGACCAGAAAAAGAACAGGCTGGCGGCGGCAAGCGACATTTCAAATCGCTCGAACAGCCAGACCGCCAGCAACGACTGGACGACAAACCCGCCGGCGAATGCATCGAGGCTGAAAAGGGCGGCCAGTTTGTAGACGACGCCACGCGACACATTTAACGGCGCCGCGGCCGAGCTCTGCTCGAAATTTCCGCGCGGCAAATAATGGTAGATCACGGCACTGGCGGCGCCGAGTACTGCATAGCCATAGAACATCGCCCGCAGCGCGCTCAGCTCGTCCATCCCGGCGCGCGTCAACAGATCCGGAATTGCGGCCGCCAACGCGCCGGCAGCCATCGATAGCGCACCGACCAAGCTATAGCGCGCGAAAACGCGCGTGCGCTCATGATCCGCTGCGCCTTGCGCAAGTGCGGCATGTTCGATCGGGATAAGTACGCCGATGTCGCCGGTCGAAGGATTCACAGTGCCGAAAAACGCCACTGCGAGAACGAAGCCGATTTGCTCGAAAGCCGGGAAGGCCAAGCCGGTACCGATCATCAGGACCGCACCCGCGATCAATAAATTTCTAAGATCGCGGCGCGGCGCAATCAGTCCGACGGCAAGGGTAAGGA
>DASZCJ010000046.1:0-3790 GCA_035943155.1 Xanthobacteraceae bacterium
CCGATCGTCCCCGCGAAAGCGAGGACCTAGCCTTTTCTCAATTTTCTCTGGATTCCCGCCTTCGCGGAAATGAGCGGAAAAACTCGAGATCACTTCCCCGCCGCGGCTGCCTTGGTTTTGGCGATAATGTAGGGCGGTGTGGCGTAAACTTCTTTCACCAGTTTCTCGACTTCGGCGCCCGAAACCGGATTGATTTCAAGGTCGGTCTTGCTCGCTTCGGCGAGAAAATCTTTATCCGTCATGGTCGCCGCGAACGCATCGCGCAGCGTCGCAACCCGATCCGGCGGCACATTTGGCGGTGCCAGATAGGGCCGGCCCATCACGTTGCGGGCGAAGATCATTTTGAGGATCTGCCGCTGCTCGTCGATCTTAGCGAAGTCCATTACCAGCGGCACGTCCGGCAATTCCGGATGCTTCTGTAGCGAGAGCTGGACGAGCACGATCATGCGCTTGTCTTCAATCCAGGACCTGTGCGTCGATTTCACGCTCGACCACGACCAGCCGCAGCGCCCCTGCACCTCGCCGCGTTCCATCGCCAGGATGACATCGTTGCCGCCGGGATAGCCTTCGACAATCTTGAAATGCGTGCCGAGCGCGCTGTTGAGCACGCGCGGGAATTGATCGGTATCGGCGCTGGTGCCGGTGCCCCCGACGGTCAAGTCCTTGGTGAAAAGATCCTCAAACTTTGTGATGCCGGATTGCCGCATTGCGACGCAGACGCTGACCTCGTTATTGGCGCTGCCGATCCAATTGAATTTTTGCGCATCGAAGGCATCGCCCTGGCCGATCAGCAGCGGATCGAACGCAATGCCGCGCCCGATCGTGCCGATCGCCGAACCATCGCGCGGCACGACGCGATAAAGGTAATTGGCGAGCCGAAGACTGCCCGCGCCTTCGAGATTTTTCGGCACCAGCGTCGGATTGCCGGGGATATGCGCGCCGAGATGCCGGCCGATCACCCGCGCATAAAGGTCATAGGCGCCGCCGACGCTGTAGCCGATGTAGAGATCGACGGCGCGGCCTTTGTAGAAGTCTGCCGCGCTCTGCGCCAAAGCGACGGTGCTCGGCGCAAAGAGGGCCAGCACAAACGCCGTGACATGCGCTAATAGGCGCGTCGCCCTCTGCACTCGGTACCGTCGCTGATTCATGGTCCTCTTTATGATGGCGATCTGATCGGATGCGGCAATAGGCGTTACACTGTACTTTAACACGGCCTTGACGGGCCTGTGGGTTTCAGGCGCGATGCCGCGCGCAAGCAGGGGCCAAGTTAAACCAAGCCAAGCCGAGTTAAGCCAAGCGGGAGCCAAGTAGGAACGCCGATCGATGCAGCCGGACATGATCGGCAGCGCCATCCACGCGCTGCAACTCCTCCTCGAGCCGGCGCGGCTGATGATCCTTTGCGTCGGCGTGCTCATCGGGCTCGCCATCGGCGTGCTCCCCGGTTTAAGCGGCATCGTCGGCATGGCGATGCTGATCCCGTTCACCTACAACCTCGATGAATACACGGCTTTCGCGCTGCTCCTTGGCATGGCGGCGGTGATCACCTCGTCGGATTTCATCACCGCCGTGCTGTTCGGGGTGCCGGGCCATGTCGGCGCCGCGGCGACCGTGATTGACGGCCATGCCATGGCGCGCAAGGGCGAGGCCGGCCGCGCCTTCGGCGCTGGATTCGCCGCTTCGCTGGCCGGCGGCATTGTTGGCGCCATCGTGCTCGCCGTGAGCATTCCGATCCTGCGGCCGGTCATGTTGTCGATCGGTTCGCCGGAACTCCTGGCTTTCACTTTATTCGGCATGTCGATGGTGGCGACGCTGTCGGGCCGCGCGCCGCTCAAGGGGCTGACTGCCGCCGGTCTCGGCCTGATGATCGCCATGGTCGGATCGCGGGCGCAAAGCGGCACGCTGCGCTGGACCTTCGACTGGCTCTATCTGTGGGACGGCGTGCCGCTCATTCCGGCGACACTTGGCATTTTCGCGCTGCCCGAGCTCGCCGAGCTCGCGGTATCGCGCAAGCGCATCGCCGGCGACAACGCGCCTGACATCAGTTTCTCCAGCCAATGGGAAGGCGTGCGCGATGTAGGGCGGCATTGGTGGCTGGTGCTGCGCTGCGGCGTGCTCGGCACCGGGCTTGGCGCCATCCCCGGTATCGGTTCGGCGGTGATCGACTGGATCGCCTATGGCTATGCGCAACGCACCGAGAAAAATCCCGAAACCTTCGGCACCGGCGACGTGCGCGGCGTGATCGCGCCGGAGAGCTCCAATAATTCCAAGGAAGGCGGCCACCTGGTGCCGACCATTGCCTTTGGCGTTCCGGCGGGTGCCTCGATGGCGATCCTGCTCGGCGCTTTCCTGATGCATGGACTCACGCCGGGGCCGGAGATGCTGACCAAGCATCTCGACCTCACTTACCTGATCGTCTGGAGCCTGACGCTGGCGCATGTCATCGGCGCGGTGATCTGCCTCGCCTGCAGCCGCTGGCTCGCGCAGATTTCGCGGGTCCGCCCGGAAATCTTGCTGCCGGTCGTTATCGCGCTGGTCTTCGTCGCCGCGTTCGAGGGCACGCACGATTGGGGCGATCTTTATTCGCTGGTGTTCTTTGGCATCGTCGGCTGGATCATGAAGCGGCTCGGCTGGCCGCGGCCGCCGATGGTGCTCGGCATCGTGGTCGGCGCCATTTTCGAGCGCTACCTCTTTATTTCGACGCAGCTCTACGGCTGGGCTTGGCTCATACGGCCGGCGGTGCTGGGAATTTTGGCTTGCGTGGCCTGGGCGTTGTATCGGCCGCTGGCGCAGATCGCGGTGACGCTGATCGGGCAGTTGCGCGAGGTCGGCGGCCGCCACCCGCGCTTCGGCGCGGCGCCGGCGTTTTCGCTCGCCGTCATCGTGCTTATCGTTGCCGCGATGCTCTCCTCAGCGGGTTGGCCGCACGACGCCAAGCTCGTGCCGCTCACCGCCTGCAGCATGGCTTTGGTCGCCGCCGTGCTTAATCTCGTCAATGAGCTGTTCGGTCCGGAGCAAGCGCCGGCTTTGCACGCCGATGCCGGGATAAAGGTCAGCGCCTACGTGCCAGGTCTGGGCGTCACCGGTGACGTGGTGCGGCGGCGTGCGACGATTTTCTTCGTCTGGATCGCGGCATTTATCGCGCTCGTCGCCTTGATCGGATTTGTTCCCGCCATTGCGGTGTTTGTCTGCGCCAATATGCGCTTCGGCTTCGGCGAACCTTGGCCGACCGCGCTGGGCTTTGCCGCGGCCACCACCTTGGTCTGCTATGTGGTCTTTCACTGGGCGCTTGCCGTGGCCTGGCCGCCGTCGCTGCTCGGCGAATTGTTTCCGGCTTTGCGCGCGGCGACGCGGTTGTTCTAGGCGCAAACTACTGCACCATGGCCGCGGCCTTTTTCGCCACCTCCGGCGGAGTCTGGTAAATTTCCTTGACCAGCGCCTCCAATTGCTCGCCGCTTACCGGATTGATCTCGAACTTGTTCTGCTCGGCTTCGCTAAGAAATTCCTTGTCCGCCATCGTATCCATGAACGCCTGGCGCAGCGCGGCGAGCCGGTCGGCCGGCACGCCGGGCGGCGCCACATAGGGCCGGCCCATTGTCTGCCGCGCGAAGATCATCTTGAAAATCTGCCGTTGTTCGTCGGTCTTGGCCAAATCCATGATCAAGGGCACGTCCGGCAGATCGGGATGCTTGGCCAGCGACATCTGCACCAGAACGATGATTCGCTTATCGCGCACCCAGTTCACCCGCGTCGTCTTGATGCTCGACCATGACCAGCCGCAACGGCCTTGCAC
>DASZCJ010000047.1:0-1807 GCA_035943155.1 Xanthobacteraceae bacterium
GCGGATGCTGCTGACTCATCGCAAGCTGCTGCAATCGAAGGCTATCGCGATTGAGAACGACCTGCGCGGCACGTTACGCAACTTCGGCCTCAAGGTTGGAATAGCCGGCAAGGTGAAGTTCGAGGCCCGCATCAAGGAGCTGGTCGAGAACCAGCCCGACCTGGCGGTACTGGTCGAACCGCTGCTCGTTGTCCGCCGGGTGCTACGCGAGCAGATCGGCATCCTGCACCGCCGCTTGCTGGCCATGGTCCGGGACGACGACGTGTGCCGGCGCCTGATGACGACCCCCGGTGTCGGCCCGGTAGTCGCGCTGACCTATCGCGCCACCGTCGACGTGCCTGCTCGGTTCCGTAAATCCAAGTCGGTCGGGGCGGTATTTGGACTGACGTGTGCCAAGTACCAATCCGGCGAGATCGATCGCAGCGGCAGAATATCTCGCTGCGGAGATGAGATGATGCGCGTGATGCTCTACGAAGCGGCCCAGAGCATGCTGGTGCGTTCGACAAGATGGTCCTGGCTCAAGGCCTGGGCGATGCAGATCGCCAGGCGCCGCGGGATGAAGAAGGCGATCGTCGCCCTGGCGCGCCGGCTTGCCGTGATCATGCACCGCATCTGGGTTGACGGCACCGAGTTCCGCTGGACCCGGGAACAAGTCGCAGCAGCCGCATGACCGCCCTACCGGATCAAACTCGATAGGAGGAAACCCGAGCTCCACCACGTGGTGGAATGATGTCCCTCGCGGGACGATGGATGAGGTGAGTTCGTATGTCCGCTTGGACCTACCGTCAGTCTGACGGCAAGGCCGCCCGAAAGATTGTTCCACCTCGTCTTCGAACCCCATGATGGAACGGCCTTGGTGCCGATTCCGAAGAGAAGCGCGAGCCCGCGAGCGACATCGACACTGCAGTGGTGGATAGTCTGAAAGCGCTTGACCCCAAACGGCCGATTAGAGAAGCGGACATCACTGAGCGCGATCGCCATGTGGACCCCGTTCGCCGTAAGGTGGGGCGCACAACAGCGCCGGGACAAGCCGTATCATGCGCGTCGTTCGCTTGATGGATGAGCCAGATTGGCAATCCCGGCTGTCGCCGATCGAGGAGATTTTCTTCGCCACCAGTCCGTCGGCAAAGAGTTTGCGGCCGGACGAGCGCCAGCCGTTCAAGGAGCGCTGGCTGGGGCGCTACATTGCGTATGACATCGAGAGCTTCTTCGTCGCCATTACCGAAGTCAGTACGGTGGCCGGATATCTCGCGGGTTGTCTGGACAATCCGGCGCACAATCCGCGCTTTGCCGATATCGGCTATTACGCGTCATTTGCGCCATTGTGCGATTGCTATCCTTGCCATCTGCACATCAATCTCGACGAACGCTACCGTAATCGCGGTATTGGCTCCGCTCTGATCGCTGCGTTTGCCGCGCGGGCCGCGAGCGCGGGACGTTCGGGCATCCACGTCGTCACCGGAGAGCGGGCGCGCAATGTTCGTTTTTATGAGAAGAATGAATTTCGTCCGCTTGCGACGGCGCACTGGAACGGTGCCGATGTGGTTTTCATGGGTCGCCTGTTTCGACCACGCTGACGCCGTCGGCGAGTAGCTTTGCAATCTGACGAGCGTTGGTGGTCAGCGTAGCGATTTAATGAGCCTTAAGAGGTCGATCGTTTCTTTAGAACGCGCGCCGTGCCGGTAATTACCGTTGCGTTCGCCCTCAGGTGCGCCGCCGCGGGCGCCGTGCATTCGGCACACCTTCCACCCTCGCACAGCAGGCGAACCCACATCCTGGGGAGCGATAATTATTGCCTGAATGGGTC
>DASZCJ010000048.1:0-3115 GCA_035943155.1 Xanthobacteraceae bacterium
TTCGATTCCGACGAGCCTTTGGATCGGCGGACTGGCGCAAGGCCTCGCCAATCTCGCTTTTTCCTGGCAAGCCGTGCTGGGCCACAACGCGGCCTGGCTCACCTTTGCGATTATTGCCGAGAATTTCACCAGCGCCATCGGCACCGTCATCTTCGTTGCCTATCTATCGGCGCTATGCCGCAATCCACTGCATACCGCGACCCAATACGCGCTGCTCACCGCACTGGCGGCGTTCGGCCGAACCTATCTTTCATCCGGCGCCGGCTTTATCGCAGCGGCAACCGGATGGGCATGGTTCTTCGCAATATGCGCCGCCGCCGGCCTCCCGGCGCTCGCTCTCCTCGCGCTCCTCCAGCATCGCGGCCATTTCGAAGGCTTGGTGCCCGGCAAAACTTGAGCGCCATAAATTGCGGCATTCCGGGCACTTCATGGCGTGGTTGCGGCGGCGTAACGGCTTCGCGCGCCCGCAAAAAAGTCTGTTTGTGGGGATCAGATCGCTATAATCGCCGTTGTCCCGTTGCGTCACTCGAAACCGGCCGGCCAGCCCCGCTCCCATGGACCTGATCCTGGTTAAAATTTTTGCGACGGCGCTCGCACTGAGCCAGGTCACGACCCAGCCGCAAGCCATCAAGACGCAATTCGATCCAGCGAAGGATCAGGACGAAGTCGTGCAGATCTTGCGCAACGGCTGCGCGCATATGAAGCAAGCCTTCGACATCGAATCGATCAATCTCGACGAGCTGATTACTACGGCGCTCGACGATCCCAAGGCAGTGGGCGCCGAGATAAAGCCGTTTCGCGGTCTCAATTTCACTGATCTCAACACTGCTTATCATCAGTTCTGCAAGAACGAGCCGATCGCTAATCCAGTCGTCGACATGCGGCAGGTCATCGACTTCTTCAACACTGCGGTCGCCGATTTACCCGATCAAAATGTCCTCAAAGGCAGACGACTGCCGAGCATGAGCGTTGTGCTGGACGGCAATGGGCGGACTTTCGCCGACGTGTTCGAGCCCGGCAATCGGCGCGTTTGGATATCGCTCGCTGACGTTCCCGAGGCGGTGCAAAAGGCGTTCGTCGCCGCCGAAGACCGCCGCTTCTATCAACATCATGGCGTTGACGAGCGCGGCATCATCCGCGCCTTTATCGGCAATCTCGCCGACCCGCGGCGGCCGCAGGGCGGATCGACCATTACACAGCAGGTGGTGAAAAACCTTCTGGTCGGGGAGGACGTCACCTATGAGCGCAAAATTCGCGAGATGATCGTGGCGTCTCGGCTCGAAGGCACACTGAGCAAGAACGAAATTCTCGAACTCTATCTCAATTCCGCTTATCTCGGCCGCGGTTCCTGGGGCATCGAAATGGCAGCGCGCAGCTATTTCGGCAAATCCGCCAAGGATCTTTCGTTGCCCGAGGGCGCTATGCTGGCGGGCCTGCTGAAGGGACCGAACTACTACAATCCGGACCGCCATCCGGATCGCGCCAAAGAACGCCTCGGTTATGTCCTGCAGCGGATGCAGGAAGACGGGACGATCGGCACGGCGCAGAAGGATGAGGCGCTCGCGGCTGCCCCGAAGCTTGCCGCCTACCAGCATCCCCGGCGGGACAGCGGCTTTCATTTCACCGATTTTCTTGGCCGCGAAGCGAAAGCGGACGGTGTCGCCAGCCTGACCGCGCGCTCCTATACGGTGCACTCCACAATCGACGCCCAATTGCAACGCGATACCGAAGCGGCGCTGCAGGAAGGACTCGCGCGATACGAATTATCAACCGGGCGGATGCAGTTCCGCGGACCGGAAGCGAACATCGCCGACGCTGTCCGCAAGCTCGATGGCGACAATCGGAGCGGCGGCATGCCGGCAACTATGCCGGCCTGGCAGCAGGCGCTGCAAGCCGTGCGCCTGCCGCTCTACGATGTGCACTGGACGCCGGCTGTGGTGGTATCGAAGGGCGGCGGCAAAAAAGGCGATGATGCGATCCGCGTCGGCTTGCCTGACGGGCGCACCCTGCCGCTGGCGGTATGGAGCGGCGCAATTCGGCGCGCCCTTTCGCTTTACGACGTGGTCTACGTCCATGTCCTCGAGGGCAGAAGCGTCGAAACCAGGTCGAAAAAATCAAGCGGCACGCTGCAGACAACCGCGCAGGTACAGCTGCGCGTGCGGCCGACGGTGCAAGGCGCGGCGCTTGTGCTCGAAAACAAGAGCGGCCGAATCCTCGCCATGGCCGGCAGCTTTTCTTATCCACTGAGCCAACTCAATCGCGTGGCGCAGACCCAGCGCCAGCCCGGCTCGGCAATAAAGCCGTTGACATATCTGACGGCATTACAGCACGGCCTGCAGCCGAACACGCTCGTGACCAATGAACCGATCACGCTGCCGCCGATCGGCAGCGGCATTGACGGCCGCGATATGATCAGCCGCGACTACGGCGGCTATGCCCGCCCGCAGGATTTTTGGTCGCCGCGCAATGTCGATTACAATCAAGGCGGCGTGTTCACGATGCGCCGCGGGCTTGAGAATTCAATCAACGTGGTGACGGCGCATCTGCTCGACGGCGGCATCAGCCAGAGCCCGGAAAACAGCCTCGACGCGGTTTGCGCGACCGCCGTCGCCGCAAAAATCTATGCGGAATGCGTGCGCTACTACCCGTTTGTGCTCGGCGCGGAGCCGGTGCGCATGATCGATCTCGCCGCGTTTTATGCCGCCGTTGCCAATGAAGGCGCGCTGCCGCAGCCGCATGGCATCGACTCCATCGAGGAGAACGGCCAGACGGTATACGAATATCCGAAGACGCCGCTGCCGTGGATCGGCGCAGCCGACCGCGCCTCGTTTTATCAGCTCAAGACCATGCTGCAGGGCGTGGTAGCGCGTGGCACCGCCCGCGCTATCGGTGGGCTGTCTCCCTATGTCGCCGGCAAAACCGGCACCACCGAGAATGCCGTGGACGGCTGGTTCATCGGCTTTACCAATGATGTAACCGTTGCAGTATGGGTCGGCTACGACAATGCCGACCGCAAGCGCCGCTCGCTCGGCTCGAACGAAACCGGCGCGCGCCTGGCGCTGCCGATCTTCCAGCCGATTATCGAGGCGATATGGGCCGAACACATCGCGCCGAA
>DASZCJ010000049.1:0-3182 GCA_035943155.1 Xanthobacteraceae bacterium
ACGGCTGATTGCGATCGAGCGAACTGTCGAACTTGGCGCCCTTCTTGTCGTTCTCATAGAGCCAGCCGGTGTAATGCATCATGCAAGTCTGGCCCGGCTTCGGTGCGGGACCGGTGCCGACTTTAATGTCGATGATTTTCAGGCCGGAGGGTGTGGTCGTCACCGGTTGGGCGTCGGCCGCTTGCGACATCGCTATGACTCCAGTTGCTACGGAAAGGGCGGCGGCGACC
Source organism: Xanthobacteraceae bacterium (assembly GCA_035943155.1). Lineage (GTDB taxonomy): Bacteria > Pseudomonadota > Alphaproteobacteria > Rhizobiales > Xanthobacteraceae > BOG-931. Next base: position 231 of record DASZCJ010000049.1, read on the forward strand.
GCGGCGCGCCGTGACAAAACTCGCATCCTTGTTTGCTCCTATGAATCAGCGTGGCTTCGCTATTGTAGCCCGGATGAAGCCAACGGGTCTGGCCCGAAGTGGCCGGCCCGATGACAGGCTCCGCGAAATCCGGGGCACCATAGCCGATGTCTCGGCACTTCCCGGATTGCGCTGCGCTTATCCGGGCTACGTTTGCTTCGTCATTGCCGGGCTCGACCCGGCAATCCATACGGCCGGCATGCACTCGAAATAAAAAGGGGCGGCTCAATAAGCCGCGCCCTTGAGTCGGGATGGCCGGAACCTAGACGTGAAGACGCGCTTCGCGCTTTGGCCCGGCCATGACGATTCAGAACGTCACGAACACCCCGTCGTTGACCCGCACGTGTCGCATTTGAGACACGTGCCGTTGCGCACCAAAGTGAAGTTGCCGCATTCGCCGCAGGCTTCGCCTTCATAGCCACGCGCTTTCGCTTCGGCGCGTTTCTCGGCCGCCGCGGCTTTGGCATGCGCGCGGATTTCCGAGCGGTGCTCCAATTCCTGCGCCGGCGAGAGTTTCGCTTCGGGTTCGGATTTCAGCGCCGTGCTGCGGGAAAATTCCGCGCGCGGGCCGGGAGAGGCAAGCGCGGTGATTTTTGACGACGACGATGAGGACCCCCCTCCCTGACCCTCCCCCACAAGGGGGGAGGGAAGAGATTGGGCGCGCCCGCCTTCGCCGCGATCGCCCCCGCCCGGCATGATTTTGAGCCGGTCGGTGCGCGAGCGCGTCAGCCCCTTCGACACATAACGCGTGTCCGGCGTCGGCCTGCCTTCCTCGACGCCTTTGCCGAGCGCGTCGAATGAGCCTTCGGCCGGCTCGACATGGGCGAGATCGAACCGCGACAGGTAGCTCACCGCGAGCTCGCGGAACACGTAATCGAGGATCGAGGTCGCGTATTTGATCGAATCGTTGCCCTGCACCGGGCCGGACGGCTCGAAGCGGGTGAAGGTGAAGGCATCGACATATTCGTCGAGCGGCACGCCATATTGCAGGCCGAGCGACACCGCGATAGCGAAGTTGTTGAGAAGCGAGCGCAGCGCCGCGCCCTCTTTGTGCATGTCGATGAAGATTTCGCCGATCCGGCCGTCGTCATATTCGCCGGTGCGCAAATAAACTTTATGACCGCCGACCACCGCTTTCTGGGTATAGCCCTTGCGCCGGTCGGGCATGCGCTCGCGCTCGCGCATGATGACGATGCGCTCGACCACTTTCTCGACGATCTTCTCGGCGAGGCCTGAGGCGCGCGCCGCCGCCGGCTTGTCGAGGAAGGCCGAAAGGACGTTATCTTGAACTTCGTCGTCCTCGGCCTCGTCGGCGATCAATTGGCTCTGCAGCGGCTGCGAGAGTTTCGAGCCGTCGCGATAGAGCGCGTTGGCTTTCAGCGCGAGCTTCCAGGACAGGATATAGGCCGCCTTGCAGTCCTCAACCGTCGCCTCGTTGGGCATATTGATGGTCTTGGAAATGGCGCCGGAGATGAACGGCTGCGCCGCCGCCAGCATGCGGATGTGACTGTCGACCGAGAGGAAGCGCTTGCCGGTGCGACCGCACGGATTGGCGCAGTCGAACACGGCATAATGTTCGGGCTTAAGATGCGGCGCGCCTTCGACCGTCATGGCGCCGCAGACATAGATGTTGGCCGCCTCGATCTCGCGCTTGGTGAAGCCGAGATGCGCGAGCAGGTCGAAATTGGGCGCGGCAAGATCGGCCGGCGCGACGCCAAGTTCGCGCAGGAAATCAGCACCAAGCGTCCACTTGTTAAAGACGAATTTGATGTCGAAAGCGGTGGGCAGCGCCTTTTCCACTTTCTCGATCGCTTCGCTGGTGAAGCCTTTGGCCTTGAGCGTGACGTGATTGATTGCCGGCGCGTCGGTCAGCGTGCCACGGCCGACCGCGTAGTCGATGATCTCGGTGATCTCGCTCTCGCCATAGCCGAGCACGCGCAAGGCTTCCGGCACGGCGCGGTTGATGATCTTGAAATAGCCGCCGCCGGCGAGCTTCTTGAATTTCACCAGCGCAAAATCGGGCTCGATGCCGGTGGTGTCGCAATCCATTACCAGGCCGATGGTGCCGGTCGGCGCCACCACGGTCGCCTGCGCGTTGCGATAGCCGTGCGCCTCGCCGAGCGCGAGCGCGCGATCCCAGGCGCGCCTGGCATGTTCGGCGAGTTTTTGGTCCGGGCAGGCTTTGTGCTCGAGCGGCACCGGCGGCGTGGTCATCTGTACATAGCCGGTGCGCTCGCCATAAGCCGCGCGGCGATGGTTGCGCATCACGCGCAGCATCACTTCGCGATTTTCGGCAAAGCGCGGGAACGCGCCGAGCTCGGCCGCCATTTCGGCGGAGGTGGCATAGGAGATGCCGGTCATGATTGCCGACAAGGCGGCGCAAATCGCGCGGCCGGCCTCGGAGTCGTAGGGGATGCCGGACGACATCAACAGGCCGCCGACATTGGCATAGCCCAGCCCGAGCGTGCGGAAGTCGTAAGACCGCTGCGCGATCTCGCGCGATGGGAATTGCGCCATCAGCACGGAGATTTCCAGCACGACGGTCCACAGCCGCACTGCGTGCTCGTAGCCATCGATGTCGAAATGCCCGCTTCCGCCGCCGCCGCCGTTTGCGGTGGACGTGGCGGGGGAATGAAACGCCAGCAAGTTCAACGAGGCGAGATTGCACGCCGTGTCGTCGAGGAACATGTATTCCGAGCACGGATTAGACGCGATGATCGGCCCCGACGCGGCGCAGGTGTGCCAATCGTTGATCGTGGTGTGAAATTGCAAGCCGGGATCGGCGCTGGCCCAGGCGGCGTAGCCGATCTTCTCCCACAAGTCGCGCGCCTTCACGGTGTGGGCGATCTTGCCGGGCTTGGTGCGCCAGAACAGATCCCAATCGCGATCGGCTTCGACCGCTTTGAGAAACTC
>DASZCJ010000050.1:0-41019 GCA_035943155.1 Xanthobacteraceae bacterium
GACGTGACGGGTACTCCCATGCGTGGCAGACATGACCACAGGTCGTCGACCCAGCTCCTGTTGCATTTACCGCAGCGCCAACATTGCGCATATTCGATGCCGGCATGTCGGCATGATGTCCGCATATCCTCGAAAGCAGACAATTCGCATCTCTTCGGCACGTCTATTTTCCGGGCTCATGCGCGCGGTGCACGCTCGCAAATAAGAGCGTCAAACTGAGCAACCGCTAAATATTTACATTTTCTTATTCGGTTCCGAGATAAGCCTGTTGCACTTCGGTATTCGAACGAATATTCGTAGGCACATCGCTGGCCACTACCTGGCCGGAGAGCAAAACAGTAATGCGGTCGGCGAGCGCGAACACTACATCCATGTCGTGCTCGATAAGCAAGATTGTGAACTCCCGCTTTAGTTCGTGAAACAAGGCCACGATGCGGGTTGTTTCTTGCGGACCCAGTCCCGCCATCGGTTCGTCGAGGAGCAGCATGCGCGGCCGGCCGGCGAGAGCGATCGCAATCTCAAGTAAGCGATGTTCGCCGTGACTTAGTTGCGAGGCGGGCGTGTCCGCACGATCCGCGAGCCCGACACGCGCCAATTGGCGAAGCGCCGGCTGACGTAACTCGGGGTCAAAGCGCGCGTTTCGCCAGAAGCGAAACGAATGGCCGGCATGCGCCTGAACCGCAAGCGCCACGTTATCGATCGTACTGAAGTCGAGAAGAAGCGTTGTGATCTGAAAAGAGCGCGCCAGTCCAAGCATGCTGCGGCGATGCACCGGCAACCACGTGATGTCGCGTCCTGCGAACCGTATCGAACCGGAGTCAGGGCGAGTCTGACCGGCGATCTGATCGACCAGCGTCGTCTTCCCCGCGCCGTTTGGTCCGATTACGGCGTGAAGTTCACCGGCACCGACCTCGAACGAAAGTCGGTCGGAGGCCACGACGCCCGCGAAGTGCTTGGTCAAGGCCGTGACTTGGAGCATCGGCTCACGCATGGCCGTTGGTCTCCGGCATTCCATCCTCGCAAATATTTATAAGCCTGATCGAAAGCGGGTCATGACGACGATGATCGCGACTTGCATCAATCCTTGAAGACCGACGACGTAGAAATACCGCTGCATCCAGATGGCAACCTTGTTCATGTCCGGTTCGTTCTTCGAGGCAGACGAAGACATTGACCGGCGTCAAGAACCCGAGGCCTTGAATTGTCATCAACGTGACCAACGCGAGTGCTGCGGCTACCCAGCCGTAGGCCGGCCAGTCAAGTGCGGTATAGCCGATCTTGACTGCGAGGAACCAGCCCGTCGTGCCGGCAATGATGGAAACCGTCGGCATTAGAAAAAGCGTACGCGGTGTGAGGCGTCGCATGATTTCTCGACGAACCGAGCGGTCCGCGACGGAGGATAGGGCCAAGCACAAAACCCATGAACAGATCAATGCCAGTCCACAACAAACTAGAAAACACGTGAATAAAGTCGAGAAGCCAGAAATTGCCCGCTGTGATGGCTGCAATCATGGCGGCAATGGCGGTCGACGCCCACAACGGATAGCGGAACGGAATGAAGCCTTCGGGTATCTCTATCGTCGCGACCATCATTCCGGAATCATACTCCTTGCAGGAGCGACGCCGTGTTCGATGGCGCGCGACGTAAAGCCTCTGCCAATATTTAGTTCGTGATCGCGTTTTCGAAGGGGTAAATCACCTCGCCGCTCTTGTACTGCGGCGGATAGCCGAGCCCCGCGCTGAGCGGATTAGCGTATTAAATTATATCATCAGGTTGCGCGACCGTTTTGATCTGGATCAAGAGGAATTGCAGTTTGCTGAGTGAGTAACACTGCGCGGTTCTATCGCATCACTTCTGTTTTCCTCTTCGTTCTCGACGGTCGGCATGGCGCGCACTGAGGCAACATTGATTAAGCCGAGTCCCACGACCTATTGATCATTTGATCTAGCGCAATAACTCTGGCCGAACTGCCAATATCATACAAAAAACTCGGCATTCATTCATGACAAGAATTATTGAGACTTTACTTGAAGACCACCGAAACATCGAAGAGTTACTCCTTGTTCTGGAGCGCGAATTAGGTGTGATTGATCGCGATGAGCGGCCCGATTATGAAATTATACAGGCGATCATCAGTTATTTTCAGGACTATCCCGATTGCTGCCATCATCCGAAAGAGGACATGGTCTTTGAGAAGCTGAAGGCGCGTGACCCTGTTGCCGTCGAAAGCATCGGCGATCTCGAAGCGGAGCATCAAAATGAACGCCAACGTTTGCGCCGGGTTGCCGACACGATCAGGAATATTCTGACCGGTCACGACGTCCAACGGCAAACGTTCGACGATGTCATGCGTGACTTCATCAAGCACGAGCGGAAACATATGGAAATCGAAGAACGATTTTTATTTTCGACTGCGATCAACGTCTTACGACCCGAGGACTGGGCGGGCATCGATGCAAGGTGGGGTGATTGGAAGGATTCGATCTTCAACGTGGCATTTGAGGAAAAAGGTCAGTCACTTCGCGAGCGTATTTTGCAATGGCAGCGCGAAAATCGAGACAATTCGAAAGCGACGGGCGCCGATTCAAATAATAAGCCAATTCGAGCCTGAGCCGTTTCTTCGCAAGTCTTGCTCGCGCTCCAGCAACACCATTCAGGGCAATCCGCCGTGCGCGCCGAGTACGCCAGCGCCAATACAAAACGCCGAGACAATTAGGGCTACCGCGTGGAATCTTACTGCCACCGCGAAGGCGCGATCCTTATTGCGCAGAGCAAATTGATGAAAGAGACGATGAATCACCAGCGGTTCGAGCACATAGACCATTAGCGCGAATGGAATCCAGACATCGACCATAAAGTCTAGCCACCAGGCCGACGCATAACGAAAGCGATCCCAAGCATCGAGCTTCGTCAGCATGTAGGTGCCGGACAGGCCGACGAGCAGGATCGAAATACGGGCTTGGGAGGCGAAACGCAATTCGAACGCCTCGAAAGCGGCAAGCGCGTCTAGCGCATTGGGCAAACCGCGAGCGCGGGGCAAAACAATCGTCGTTACGACGGCTAAGCCGCCGATCCAGTGAACCAACGCCAGAACGTGAATCGCACGCGCCAGTACGAGATCATCGATCATCATCGATTGGAGCTTCAGGTAGGGAATTGATCTTTGTCAACTCGATCTTTGGGATAGCTGTTAAATTTTGAAACTTAATTTTCGCGGAGGTTTGAATTGACGCCACCAACTATGATCGCACTGGCGCGGAAAATTCCCCGCCGTCAATGCCCCCCCGTCACCGGAAGAGCGGAGCGTCGCACTACAGAAATTCGGATATCTGTTCAAGAAGTAACGGCAATATATTTGCACCAATCCTAGAAACGTCAATGTCGCGGGTTTTGCGCACTTTTTCTTCGATCAGTTCGTTGTTTTGCGTAGATCCTTGACCCGCACAGCCTTGCCCTGCGAGCGCGGTACCGCGCCTGACTTCTTTACAGCAACCGTGCAGGTCACGCCGATCATCGATTTCAAGTGCTGGCGAATTTCGTCTGCTTTCTTCGCGAGGAAGTGTTCGTCCGACGGCGCATCGACGACGAGCTCGACCTCGACGGTCATGGCGTCGAGTGGGCCGTCGCGCGTCAGCAGGATTTGGTAATGCGGCGCGAGGTCGGGAAAGCCGACGAGAAACGCCTCGATCTGCGAAGGGAAGATATTGACGCCGCGAATGATGAGCATGTCGTCGTCGCGCCCTGTGACTCGCATGATGCGCGTATGCGTCCGCCCACAGACGCAGGGCTCGTTGGTCAGCGTCGTGATGTCACGCGTGCGATAGCGGATCATCGGCAGCGCCTCCTTGCTCAGCGTCGTGATCACGAGCTCACCGGGCTCGCCGATCGGAAGCCGTTGGAGCGTCTTTGGATCGACGATTTCGAACAGGAAATGGTCCTCCCAGCCGTGCAGGCCGTTCTGCCCCGCGTCGCACTCACAAGCAACGCCCGGTCCGAGAATCTCCGACAATCCGTAAATATCGATTGCCTTGATGCCGAAGCGAGTCTCGAGGTCGCTGCGCAAGGCTTCGCTCCAAGGCTCGGCCCCGAAGATGCCGCAACGGACCGGTAGCTCGCGCACGTCGAGGCCCATCGCGTCAGCAACCTCGGCGATGTTAAGCGCATAGGACGGCGTCGCGCATAGGACGTCGGCGCCGAAATCCCGCAGCAGCGTAACCTGACGTTCAGTGCCGCCGCCCGAGACCGGCACGACGGTGCAGCCAAGCCGCTCGGCGCCGTAATGCGCGCCGAGCCCGCCGGTGAACAGGCCGTAGCCATATGCATTGTGGACGATGTCGCCCGGCCGGGCGCCAGCGCATGACAGCGATCGCGCCATCAGGTCTGACCACAAATCGAGATCGGCTTGGGTGTAGCCGACGACCGTCGGCCGACCGGTTGTCCCGGAGGACGCATGCAGCCGCAGCACCTTTTCGCGCGGCACCGCGAACATGCCGAACGGATAGTTTTCGCGCAGGTCGGTTTTCAGCGTGAAGGGGAAGCGCACGAGATCGTCGAGCGACGTCAAATGCTCCGGCTTGACACCCGCCGCATCGAATTTTCGGCGAAAGTGGGGGACCTTGGCATAGGCCCGTTCGAGGGTTTTCTTCAGACGATTGAGCTGCAAGGCCGCAAGCTCGACGCGGGGCATGCATTCGGAGGCGCGATCGAGCATGAACGTCACGGTGTCGCGACTCGCGGTTCGTGCCGTCATGGCAAAATCCATCCCGGCTTGACCGGCGGACCCGCGGTGCCGGAGCCGCGCACGGGGGTATGATTGAGCGCGAAGCCCTGATTGTATCCGGCGCGCGTGACGAGAATGAATTTCAAGGCCCAGCCGGCGGCGAACGCGGAGAAGCCGCCGAGTGCAAACAATAGGGTAGGGATCGTTGTGACAACGAACCCAAACATGATGGCGATGGCCGGGATCACAAGTCCAAAAGCAAGGAACCACGGCCGGTAGGCGTTAAGGACTTCAAACGTGCGGGTCGGTGCGCCCGCATTCCGCAGGCCGGTTGAATAAGTCAGCCAGGCGAGGCCGCGCGCGGCAACAAGCACAAGCGTCGCGGCCGCAACCGCCGGCGTGACCGGCCTCAGTTCTGGTAGCAACGGCAACATGGCGAGAAACAGGCCGGCGCCCTCGGTGAGGCCCGTCACGGCGATAAGCGGTACGATCGCCGGCGTGCGCCAGGCGGGGATCCCCATTGCTTCCTTGAGGATCATGCCCTGGCAATAGAGGAATACGAGTCCAAAAACGGCGGCAATGCCGATAAGAGCGCCGTTCTCGGACCAGACGGCGAGAACCGCGAGCGGCAAGAAAATGCCGGCGACCCAGGACTCGCGGCTCATCCACGATCGCTGCGGTTGTCGCAGAACGTAGATGGAGCGCAGGGGTCGACCGATCTTGAAGATCAACAGAAACAGTCCGAATGCGACCAGGGCCAACGCTATCAGAGCGGGTACGGCAAAGGATACGCCGTCAAGGCCCGCGACTGCCGTAACGGCGAACAGCCCAGTCCCGGCACCGCCGCACAGAAAATTGCCGGCCGCCTTCCAGTTCCAGTGCGGCTGGTGCCAGGGCTCGACGCCGCGGGTGCGGATTTTTTCCGCCTGTTGTTCTGCGGGTAGCGCCGATGCGGTAGCCGTAGGCGACTCGGTATCACCTGCTTTGGCATAGAGGTAAAAAAAGCTCGGCTCGGTGCCGAGCTCATTGTGCATGCGAAAGTGCTTCTGCTCGCGCAACAGCCGGGAGACGTTGCTGTTTGGATCGTCGATATCGCCAAAGTGCAGCGCGTCGGCGATGCAGGAATTAACGCAGGCCGGCGTCGCACGCGGCTCGAGCCCCGGCGTCAAGCCGTTTTCGAGGCCGAAGTCGACGCGGTCCGAGCAGAACGTACATTTTTGCGCCACGCCGAGGCGGGCGGGGTCTTCGCGCTCGATCTCGTTTTGCATCGCCGCGCCGTAAGCGAAATGCGGCGCGTCCACGAGGAACCGGGCCTGGTATGGACAGGCGACCTCGCAATAGGCGCAGCCAATGCAGAGCTCGTAGTCGATGGTGACGATGCCGTCGCTGCGCTGACGCGTCGCCGTCGTCGGACAGACATGCACGCACGGCGGGTCGGCGCAATGCTGGCAGCCGACCGGAACGAAGGTGCGGCTCACGTTGGGAAATGAGCCGGCCTCGACGTCGAGCACCTTGCGCCATTGCACGGCCGGTGAGGTGGCGTTGGCATGCCGGCAGGCTGCCGTGCAGGTCTGGCAGCCGACGCAGCGCTCGAGATCGGCCACCATCGTCCAGCGCGTCATGACGCGCCTCCGAGCCGCGTTACCTTGACCTTGACGAGATCGGCGCTGGAGCCGGTCGCATCGGTCAATTCGAGCAGCATCGGCATCAGCGCATTCATGCTCGGGGCGTGGAAATCCTTGGCGTAGGGCGTCGCCCAATGGTCGAACTGGCCGATCATCAGCAATGTGTCGGGGCGAATTCCTTCGCACAGCATGACGCGGCCCTGCGTGCCATTGAGCGCCGAGCGTACCTCGACCAGATCGCCGTCGGCGACGCCGAGCTGTTCGCCAGTCGCGCAATTCATGACGACACTGCCGTGACCGGCCACATTGTCGGCCACCTCTTTGATCAGCTGGATGCCGACATTGCCGCCCCAGGAATATTGCATGCTGCGTGCCGTCACGAGCCAGTACGGATAGTCCTCGATGCGCACGTTGTAGTGCTTGGCAAGCGCGCCTTCCCACAATGCACCCAGGTCGTGCCAATGCGGCAGCGGCTCGTATTCCTCGAGCTGGCGGTCCCACCAATGGATGTCCTGCTCGTGCAGGCGCCGTTTGAGCTCCTGGCCGATGCGGAACAGCCGTTCCTGATAGGGCTGCTCGAACCGCAGGCCAGTTTCGACCAGCTTGGGATAGAGGTACCACTGCAACCGCGAGAACGGTTTCACGCGGAAGCCGTGTTGGCGGAACCAGTCGAGTCCTTGCGTCTCGCTCCCATCGGTTACTTCGGCACTCGCCGCGCGGCACGTGGCGTCCCAGATGCTCTCAACGTCGTGCACCTTGGCTGGATCGAGCGAGAAGTCATAGTTCGACCCGGACAATTTTACGCCGGCGGCGCCACGATTGATTGCCACGTTGTATTCGGCGAGGAGACCCGTGCGCTTGGCGAGTTCCGTCGAAATCCAGGTGAAGTCGCGTGCTTCGCCCTGCGGCGGGACGGCGGGGTCGCGCAGCGCAAAGCCCTGATAGTCCCAGAACTGCTCCACATATTTCGTACCGCCGATGCGCAGGAGCTGCAGCCCTTCGAGGTCAGTGCAGTCCGGCAACAGCACGTCGGCCATGTGATTGGTTTCGTCGTGCGTGAAGGCGAAGCAGACGGTGAACGGAAACTTCGCCATCGCCTCGCCGACTGCCTTGGTATCCCAGAACGAGATCGCCGGGTTGGTGCGGTAGACCAGCCAGACCTCGGGCGCCGTCGCGTGGGGAAACTTGTCGAAATCCTCGGCCTGCATCATCCAGGCAAGGTGCGTGGGACCGAGCGCCTGGCTCCAGGCCGAATTGGCGACAAGCGGCACCAGCGTGCGATGGGCGCTGCGCACCGACGGGCGCCCAGTCCATTCGTCCTTGGCGGTAGAGTTCATTGGATAGTGCATGAAACCGTCGGGGCCTGGCGTCACGCTCGACCAGCGATTGTCGGCCGGACGGTTGAGGCGAACAGTAGTACCGAGCGTGCCGCCTGGAACTTCCAGAGCGCCGACGAGGCAGGGCAACAGCGTCCGTGCCCAGCAACACTCGTAGCCGCCCCAGCCATTGTTCACAGTTTTGCCAAGCGCGATTGCAACCGGCCGGTAGGGCAGCGTCACCCCTTCAATCTCGATCGTCTCGCTGACATGGGCATGGGCGAGGAACTCGTTGGCAACGCGGCGGATGGCGGCTGCCGGAACGTCGCAGATCGATGCCGCCCATTCTGGCGAATAGTCCTTCGCAAAAGCGACGAGGTGGGCAAAGGCCGGGCTTACCTTGCAGGCGCGGCGGATCGTGGCTTCGTCATCGGCGCCGACCTCAATGCCGTCAACGTCGAATTCTCCCTCCAGCGCCGGTTCAACGTCGGTGGCGTCGAAGACGACTGCGCGGGCGCTGCGCTGGTCGAAGATGAGCGGCTTTCGGCTGTCGATGTCGCGCAAGAAGAAGCCGTCGGGACCGATCAAATAAGGCGACGAGGTGCGGTGCTTGAGAAACGCGAGGTCGAGCCGCGCGCGCGGATGCTCGTGCAGCAGTACGTGGATCATCGCAAAGAGAAAGGCCGCGTCGGTCTTTGGCTTGATCGGAATCCATTCTGCCGAGCAGGCACCGGTGATCGACAGGTGCGGTTCGATCTGCACACGCTTCATGCCGCGCTTGCGGGCATCGGCATGGCGCTTGACGCCACAAACGCCGCCAGACGCCTCGACATTGGCGCCGAAGGAAACGAGATATTCGCACAGTGGCGTATCCGGCGAGACGGTGAAGGCGCGATGCCACAGCTCGCCGTAAAGATGTTCCGAGTGGTAGCATTTCACGCCTTGGCCAGAGCCGAAGCTCATGTCCACCGGGCCCCATGCGGCAAGGAAGGCCGGCAGCGTCCCCATATAGGCGGTCGGCGTGCCGCCGCCGCCGAAGCTCGCGGCGAGCCGCGGATATCCGGCGTCGTCGAGCAGGCCCTTGTCGCGCGCGGCATTGAGTTTAGAGGCGACGAGATCGAGCGCCTCATCCCAAGACACCCGGACGAAGCCCGGGTCTTCGCCGCGACCCTTCTTCGGATTGGTCCGCTTCATCGGATGAAGGACGCGGTCGGGATGATACGCCTTCTGCACCAACCCGAAGGCCTTGACGCAGACCTTACCGCCGGCCGGATGGATTTTTGCAGCATCGAAGTTCGGATTGATTTCGGTCGCCACTCCGTCTTGGATGCGCACAGTCAACAAATCGGGTCCGGCCACGCATTGGTAGCAATAGCTCGAGACGGTGCGTTCGATTCCAGGCCTGGTGGGAGACATGATGCTCCGACCTCATCCGGAGCGCGCGGCGTGTTTGGCCGCCTTCGCTCTCAGGCGTTCGTAGGTTTTTGCCAGATCGACAATGAAACGAGTGTGCTTGCCTTCACCTATCGGTTCGAGCTCGTCTTTGGCGACGACGTCAAAACTGACCTTGCGACCCTCTACCGCAGTGACCGTGGCAGTGATCTCGACCTCCATGCCTGGCAGCGTCGGTGCCGTATGCCGCACCATGATCTCGATCCCAACCGAATCTTCCCCGGCTTCCGCGTGGTCGACCAATGCCTCGCGGCAAGTGGATTCAATGTCGCGGCACAGTTCAGGGGTCGCATAAACTCGGCCCTGCTCTCCCATGAAGCTGGTGGTGCGGTCGCGGTCCACGACGATGCGGCGCAGCTTCGACACTCCAGGTTGCAGGCTGACTTTCATCGCCGCCTCTCTGAACGCAATCTATTCCATAGCCACCACGACAAATTGATTAAGGTCAATCCGGCCGAGCCTCGCCTTCACACGCCGAGATAAGCCTCGCGGACGCGTTTGTCGCTCTGAATGTCCGCCGCCGCTCCGCTCGCCGTGATCGTGCCTGTCTCGAGCACGTAGCCGCGGTCGGCGATGGCGAGCGCAGCGCTGGCATTCTGCTCGACCAGCAGCAAGGTCAAACCGTTGCGTTTGAGGTCCAGCACGACATTGAGGATTTGGTCGACCAGAATGGGCGCAAGCCCCATTGAGGGTTCGTCGAGCAGAAGCAGACGCGGCTTCGCCATAAGAGCGCGGCCGATCGCCAGCAGCTGCTGCTGGCCGCCGGACAACGCACCGGCGGTGGCGTGCCGCAATTCGGCAAGCATCGGGAACAGCTCATAGACGCGGTGAATGTCGGTACCGAGGTTGTCGGTGCGCCGGATCCAGGCACCGAGCTTAAGGTTGTCTTCGACTGAAAGCGGCGCGAACACCTGTCGGCCTTCAGGAACCTGCGCGATCCCGAGTGCGATACGTGCGTGTGCTGGAATGCCCTCAATCGAGCGGCCCTCGAAGCGGATGTGGCCTGCCGAGATCGGCTGAATGCCAGAAACGGCGCGCAAGAGCGTCGTCTTGCCGGCGCCGTTTGCGCCGACCAGCGTCACGATCTCGCCGGCCGCAACCTCGATCGAGACGCCATGCAGCGCCTCGATGCGGCCGTAGCTGCTCCTGAGATTCTCAACCGACAACACCTGCAGGCTCCCGTGCTTTGTGAACGCCGAGATAGGCTTCAATTACTACCGGGTTCGTGCGCACCTCGGCTGCGGTGCCTTCGGCAAGTGTGCGGCCGTTGGCAAGGACATGGATGCGGTCGGAGACGTTCATGACCAGCCGCATGTCGTGCTCGACCAGCACAACCGTGATCCCGTCCCCGGCGAAGCCGCGGATGATATCTTCGATTTCTTTCGTCTCCACTGGATTGCAGCCGGCCGCTGGCTCATCGAGTAGCAGCACCTTTGGCTCACTGGCGAGCGCGCGCGCAATCTCCAGACGCTTGAAATCGCCGTAGGCCAGGCCGCCCGCCGGCCATTCAGCCTTGTCTTCGAGGCCGACGCGGGCGAGCGCTTCGGTGGCCGCTTCGCGGGTGCGTCGGTTCTGCCGTCCAACCGCTGGCAGATGCAGGAGATCGGCGACGAGTCCGGTCGCCTCGTGGCGGTGTCGACCAATCATTACGTTCGCGATCGCGGTCAGGTGCGAGAAGATTTGCGGATTTTGGAACGTGCGTGACAGGCCGCGGCGGGCAACCTGTTCCGGGGGGAGCGCAGTCACGTCTTCACCGCAAAGCCGCACGCAGCCATCGTCAGGCGGGCAGAGCCCGGAGATCAGATTGAACAGCGTCGTCTTGCCGGCGCCGTTCGGCCCGATAATTGAAAACACGATGCCAGGTGGGACATCGAAGCTCACGCCATCGACCGCGCGCACGCCGCCGAACGCGATCGACAGACGCTCGGCCGACAGCACGCTCATGTACGCCTTCCGCCGAGTGCTGCCGCCAGACTTGGCACGATCCCCCCGCGCAGGAAAATCATGACGCTCATCACGATCAGCCCCAGCACCATGTGTTCGTAGTCCTGGAAGAAGCTCAAAGCTTGCGGCAGGATCACCAGCACTGCCGATCCGACGAGCGAACCGGTGACCGATCCCATGCCGCCCAGTACCACCATGGCGACAAGTTCGATCGAGCGGAGGAATCCAGATACATCCGGTGTGATGTAACCGTTGATCAGCGCGAGATACGAGCCGGCGACTGAGGCGTAAACCGCCGAGACGACGAAGATCATAAGCTTCTTTTGCGCCACATCGACGCCGAGCATGCGGGCGGCGATCTCGCTGTCGTGGATTGCGCGCAGCGCGCGTCCCGTCGGACTGTCAATCAGGTTGAGGGCGAGCGCGGCGCCGACGATAAAACTGATTGCTAATATCCAGTACCAGGTGTCGGTGCCGCGCAGCGGCCAATTGAGCAGTGTAAACCGCGGCACCGTCATGCCGTCCGGGCCACCGGTCCAGTTCGCTTCGTTGGCGAAGACAATGGCGAGCAGCACGCCGAAGCCGAGGGTGGCGACCGCCAGATAATGTCCCTTAAGGCGCAAAATCGGTCGGCCGACGACGAAGGCCACCAGCGCCGATAGTATTGCTCCGAGGACGAAAGCGAATAATGGCGGAAACCCGAGGTAGGTCGGTCCGATTGAGACCGCGTAGGCACCAATACCCATAAAGCCGGCATGGCCGAGGCTGACCTGACCGGCAAAGCCCATCAGCAGGTTGAGGCCGAGGCTGGCGATCGCGAAAATAAGGACCAGAGCCGCGACGCGATAGTAATAGGCGGACGGAAATAGCAGCGGCAGAACTAATATGATCGCCGCGAGCGGGACCAGGGAAATCAATCGGTGTCGCCGCAGCCGCCGAAATCGATCGAGTAGGGAGAACACGCTCACACCCGCTCGACCTTCGCCTTGCCGAAGAGGCCCTGCGGCATGGCGAACAGCACGGCCAGGATGACGAGAAATGCCACGGCGTCCTTATAGCTCGCGGACACGTAGCCCGCCGCGAATGCTTCGAACAGGCCGAGCAGTATGCCGCCGACCACGGCCCCTATGGCGCTGCCGATGCCGCCGAGCATGACGGCGGCGAAGCCTTTCAACGCCAGCAGCGTGCCAGCATTGTAGCTGGTGAGCGTAATCGGCGTGACCAGAATGCCCGCAATCGCGCCGATGGCCGCCGACAGCGCGAAACAGGCACCGACGATGATACGCGTGTCAATTCCCACAAGTCGCGCGGCCATGCGGTTGGCGGAGGTCGCGATCACTGCCTTGCCGAACAGCGTTCGGTCGATGAAGGCCCACAGCAACACCACAATGATCAACGCACCGGCGAGCACAACGAGGCTCTGGGGGAGAATGGTGGCACCGCCAACGCGGATCGGATCACTGCCGAATAGTGGCGGCAGGCTGTGAAAGCGCTTGTCGAACACAACTTCCGCAGCCCCACGGATGAAAATCGAGGCGCCGATCGTAATGATGATGAGTGTCACCGCGTTTGCTTCGCGCGCGGTCTCGATAGCGAAACAGTAAAGAGCCAGGCCGACGGCAGTGGTGACGAGAACAGCAACGATTGCGGCGAGCGGCAGTGGCACGCCGGCGTAACCGAGGAAGACCGTGGTCAGTCCCCCCAGCATGACGAACTCGCCCTGGGCGAAGTTCACCACATCGGAGGCGTTATAGATAAGCGTGAAACCGATCGCGACGAGAGCATAGATAGCGCCCACGGTGAGTCCGGAAAAGACGAATTGCAGGAACTCCGTCATCGAAGCAGGCGCCTATCGCCGGAGGTCGAACGACACGAGATGGGGTGAGCCATCCCGCACGCGGGGACAGCTCACGAGCCGTCCTACGAGCTTGAATCGGGAACCAGCGTCCAATCACCGTTCTTGATTTCGAGCATCCGGAACGCAGACAAGTCGAGGCCCAAGTGATCGGTTGGCGACATGTTGACAATGCCGCCGGTGCCGACATAGCCCCTAGTCTTTTCGATCTCGTCACGCACTTTGGCCTTGTCGAAGCCGCCGGCGCGGTTGGCCGCTTCAACCAGAATCATCAGCCCATCGTAGGCGTGGCCGCCAAAAGTGGAGACCGACTGCGCGGTCTTGGCTTCAAAAGTCTTTTGGTAGCTGACGACGATTGGTTTTTGCGTGTCGCTGTCCGGCAGTTTGTCGGCGACGAGCAGGGCCGCGGCCGGCAGACGGACACCATCCGCGGCGGGGCCCGCGAGGTTGATGAACTGCTTCGAAGCGACGCCGTGGCTTTGGTAGAGCGGGTACTCGATGCCGAGCTGCCGGTAGTTGCGCGTCACGATGGCCGGACCTTGGCCGAAGCCTGTATTGATGACCGCTTGCACGCCGGCCTTGGCCTTGATCTTTGTAAGCTGCGGAGTCATGTCGCTGTCACCCGGGCCGTAGCTTTCCTCGTAGGCAATGGTCATGCCGGCTTGCGGCGCCACGGAGATGCATTGATCGCGCATCGACTTGCCGAAGGCGTCGGTGCCGGAAATTAATGCCACCGTCGTCAGGTTGCGCCGCTTGAGATTGACGAAAATCTTTTGGCAAGCCATCCGGTCGGTGTGCGGGGTCTTGAATACCCACTTGCGCACCGGCTCGACGATCTGGACGGCGCCCGCAAGTGAGATAAACGGAATCTGTGCGTCCTCGAAGACCGGGATCATCGCCAATGTCGTGCCGGTAGTCGTACCGCCGACCATGGCGACGACCTTGTCCTCCTCGACGAGACGGGTAGCGAAGGTGCGTGCGGCATTGGCGTCGCCGCCGTCATCGTAGACGACGAGCTGCAGTTTCTGGCCGTTGATCCCACCCTTGGCGTTGATGTCCTGGATGTAAATGTCGAGTGTTTTCTTCTCTGGATCGCCCAGGAACGACGCCGGCCCGCTGACAGAGAGGACTGCGCCCACCTTCAGCTGTGCCGAAGCCGGACTGGCCACCAGCGCCGTGGCGAGGCCAAAGCCGACTGCAGCGGCGAGCATGAAATTTCCCTTCATCGAGCCCTCCTTGGTGGTTCGAGTCTTGGCAAAATCCTGTTATTTTCTGCGCGACGAAATCGACACCAGCTTCGGCATCTGCGACGCCGCCGCCAAAACTCTTATCATAATTACGCCAGTCTGACTGCTGTCGCTTTGCGTTAGATCAAAGCCGACCTGCGGCGTTGGATGGCCAGTGGCGTGCGAGGCTAATGAGGCCCGCGTATAGGCTTTGACTTAAAGCAAGGCGGCAGCCGCTAGACTGACCTAAGTGGGTAAGAAAATCGGATGCGTCAACGGCAGGTGCCGGAGGCGCCATCTCATCGAAGGCGTAGGCATTCCCGAACGAGGCAAAGTTGACTTCGATCAATGCGCGGGGGTCGCCCGTCCAAATAGGTTGTTCGTCTACGACCAATGTGAACGCGCAGCGGAATCGGAGGAGCACGGGATGCGGCTCGATCGTCCAAAGTCCGAATTCACGCCTGGAGAAACGCGGGCTATCGACGATACGTCAAACATGCGCGCAAAGGACATGCGGACATGGATCGCCGATCTGGACGCCGCCGGCGAACTTATCCGCATCGACAAGCCGGTCGATCCCCTGACCGAGATGGGCTCGTTGCTCTACCAGTCCCGCGAAAAAGCGCTGCTATTCGAAAAGCTGCCGCACGGCTGGCGCTCATTGGGTCAGGCTCCGGCCAATGTACGCCATGCGGCTCTTGCCTTTGGCACAAGCGAGGAAACACTCGTGCCATTCGTGGCCGACCGTATGGGCCGTTGCATCTCCCCGATCAGGGTGAACGATGGGCCGGTCAAGGAGGTGAAGCTCGGGCGCGACCAGTTCAACCTGACCGAACTGCCGGTTCACGTGGCCGGTCTGCGGGACGGAGGGCCAGTGATCGGTTCCGGGTTAGTCGTAAGCAGAGATCCCGACAGTGGCCAACGAAACGTCAGCTTCCATCGCCTTCAGATCAAGGGCGCGCACAAGTCTGGCATTCTCCTCTACCCGCGGCACACGTGGAAAAACTACCTGAAATACCAAGAGCGAAATGAGCCTATGCCGGTGGCGATCTTCATCGGGCATCACCCGCTCTTTTACGCTGCCGCCGCCACGACCGCTGCCTATGGTCTTGATGAGTTCGAGATTGCTGGCGGATATCTGGGCGAGCCGACACGCCTCGTGAAATGCGAGACGGTCGACCTTGAAGTGCCTGCAGACGCGGAGATCGTGCTCGAAGGACACATTCCGCCCCACTATCGCGAGGACGAAGGACCGTTCTCGGAGTTTCAGGACTATTACGTCACCGGGACTGGCAAGAATCCGATTGTCGAATATCAATTCATGACACGTCGGCATGACGCGATTTTCAAGAACCTCCAGAACGGATCCGAGATGGAGGGCTGCGTCTTTCACAAGATTCCAATGAGCGCAGCGATCTTTCGCCGGCTCAAGAATGTCGGCGGCGGGCCGGATATTCACAACGTCATGGCGCTGCCCGGCATATTCGGCTTGGTGGTGCAAATGACGCCGCGGGCCTACGGTGAGGCCAAGAACGTGCTGATGGCGGCGCTGGCATCCGAATACCAACATCCAAAAATCGTGATCGCTGTCGATGCCGACGTCGACATTTTCAATCTATCCGAACTATTTTGGGCACTGTCTACGCGTGTGAACCCGCAAGAGGACGTGGTCATCATCCCCGGCACCCATAACCACGCGATGGACGCGAGCCTTCCAGAGCTCGGAGCCCCGGGCACCGCGTTATGGCAGCGCTTCGGCTCCAAGATGCTGATCGACGCGACGATTCCACCACCCGCCGACGCCTCCGCGCGCGCGATGTTCGAGCGGATTTGTCCGCGCAATCCGCAACTCCGTCTCGAAGATTTCGCAGCACAAGACTCACTCGCGCTGGTTCGATCACTCTCGTCACGCTACTTTGGTTCCAAGCTGCTGCAGTAGCTGCGGCTCGACGGTAAATCGATTAAATCATCGCCTTTGTCGAGTTTTCTCCAAGTTCGAGTATGTCCTTGTGACCGAAACCGCGGCTGTTATCAATCAGCACCAGCCGCGTCGGCTCGAGCCGGTAGTACTCCACCCGTTGGTAAGCCTCCTCCAAGGCGGGCCGGCTTTCGGACATTTGCTTCAGGTACGGATAGCGCGCATGGAGAATCAGTCTCGCATTCGCGCGCTCAGATGCATCGGTGATTACGCGCGCCCGCCCTGAAATCTGCACGCCTCGAATATCGTCATAATCGAAATAATCGGGCGCGACTGTCGCCGCGATACGCGCATTGGCCTCAAGTTCAGTGGAATGCCGGCTCTTTGGATCGGAAACCCACAGCAACGCGAGGCCATCGCGAACATAGAATACACTAGCCGCATGCGGCCCTTCGGCCCCGCACGTCGCCAGCGACATGACATGATTTGCATCAAGGAAAGTGGCGATCCGAATGGCGGTCTCAGCGCTCATGTTCTTGGCGCTCCCATTAACGACTTGAATTCAAAGCAGGACGGACCGCGACCGCGCCTTGATCCTGGTCAAATCCAGCGGTGGAGCAATGCCTCGATCAAATCCCAATAAATGCCGCCCGGAATGGTTGGCACAGACTCATTGATAATGATCAATGCCAGCACGGCACTCCTTTCATTTTTTCATGCGAGCGGCAATTCGAACTCTGCTGAGAAAGTGCGACTATCCATGATAACGTTTCGTCCGCTCCGTCAGACGAGGAATCCCATGTCCAGTGCTAATTCAACCCTGTGGCCTTGGCGGATCGTCGTCGTCTGCCCAGGAATCCGCCGGCTTCGGATATTTCCGCAGGAGCCGGTGTACGAGGTTGACGTGCTCCGCCTCCTCCTCGACAAATTCGGCCGCCATGTCCTTGATTTTTGCATCTTTTGCCGAATCCAGGATGGAGGTGAAAAAGGCGAGCGCCTGTTTCTCGCCGGTGAGGGCGAGTTGCAGGGCATGCCACGGCGTCATCAGATAATGCGCAGCGCCAAGATCGGCCTGCTCCGGGCTGTCGCCTTTTTTCCATCGCCCGAGCCGCTGTGCTTGCGCTACTAGGTCGACATCGCCTGCGATTTTCTGGATTTCTTCGGCATGAATTCCTTCGGCTCGGGCAAGATCCCGAAACACGTTGACCAGCTCGCGATTGTTATGCGTTTTCATCTGCTCGGCGAGCTCGGTGTAGCGCTGCACGGCGTCAGCTTCGATCTGGTGCGCAAGGGCGAGCAGGTCGGCGATGCTGGTGATCGGGTGTTCGGAAGGCGTCTTGCTCAAAGCTCGAATTCCTTCTCCAAATCGGCGAGGTCGACGTTCTGACCTTCCATGCGCGGCTGATACGGCCGGCGCTCGCCGCGATAGAGGATACCGATATTGAAACCGTCGTCGGTCATGATGCGGCGCGCCGCCTTGGCTGGGTCGCTGGTGGCGGCGACCGGAGCCGCATGAACGAGGCTCTTCCATTCCCTTTCGTCAGGTCGGAATGTGACGCAGGGACTGAGAATTTCCACAAACGAAAAGCCGGGATGGCGGATGGCTTCAACGAGAATACTCGCCGTCTCGTTCGGCGCGCCCGAGAAGGCGCGGGCGACGAAATTGGCTCCGGATGCGAGCGCGATCACCAACGGATGAAAGGGGCTCAGCCCGGTGCCGCCGGGCGACAATGCGGTATCGAAATCGGGCTCCGTGGTCGGCGAGGGCTGACCTTTGGTCATGCCGTAGACTCGGTTGTCCATCACGACGTAAGTCATGTCGATGTTGCGGCGGCAGGCGTGTAGAAAATGGTTTCCGCCGATCGAATAACCGTCGCCGTCGCCGCTCGCCACGACGACCGTCAGGTCGGGGCGCGTCACTTTCAGCCCGGTGGCGAGTGCCAGCGATCGGCCATGCACGCCGTGGAAGCCATAGCACGTCGTGTACGCCGGAATGCGCGACGAGCACCCGATGCCCGACACGACGACGATATTTTCCGGGGCCAGCCCCAGCGCGGCGAAAGCCCGCGTAAACGACATCAGCACGTGATAATCGCCGCAACCTGGACACCAGATTGGATTGACCTCCGATTTATAGTCGGCAGGCTTGTAGCTTGAACGTAGTTCGATCACTGACATCAAGAACTCCATCGCATGATGGCTTGCTCGATCTCGCTCGGCCTGATCGGCAGTGGGCCCGGTCGGTTGAGCACGCGGACATCCTCCGGCAGGTCGTAATGGGCGCGCAGGTACCGATGAAATTGCGCGCCATGCGATTGCTCGACGACAAGGATATGCTTCACGCCGTCGAGCGCAGCTGCGAATCGCTCGGGCTGGATTGGCAACAGCAAACGCGGAGCGACAAGGCGAACGCCAATCCGGTCGCGCACGCGCGCGACCGCTTCGCGTGCGGCGCCAGTGAGTGAACCCCACGCGATGACCGCGAACTCGCCATTGCCCTCGACGGTTGCCCAATGGTCGCCGTAGGTGAACTGGTCGAGCTTGGCGCGCCGCTTATCGAGTTGGGCGCGATGATCGTCCTCACTGCTGGTGGGGGTTCCAAGTTCGTTGTGGGTAAGACCATCGGCGGTATATTGGCCGCCGCGCAGACCCGGGATTGCCATTGGCGAGACCCCGCTTCCCGTGACGGCGTACCGCTTGTAGGCGCTGACATTCTCGGCCGGCTTTGTGCGTTGGCCGATGAAGGCGATGTCGGCGAGCCGGTCGATAGCTGCTACCGTTTGCCCGATGAATTGATCGGACAGCACGACCGCGGGCGCCTGCAGCGTCTCAGCGAGGTGAACGGCCCATTGGGTCGTAAACAGGCAATCGCCGACCGACTGGGGCGCCAGCACGAGATGAGGGGCGTCGCCGTGAAGTCCGTAGACGGCGATGTTGAGGTCGGCTTGCTCGGATTTAGTCGGTATGCCTGTCGATGGGCCGGCACGCATCACGTCGATTACGACGATCGGGATCTCGCTCGCGGTGGCAAGCCCCAACGCTTCCATCATCAAAGACAGGCCTGGGCCGGAGGTTGCAGTCAAGGCGGGCGTTCCGCCATATGACGCACCGATGATCATATTAATGGCAGCCAGTTCATCCTCGGCCTGTAACAGCACTCCGCCCACCTTGGGGAGATTAGGTGCGAGCCATTCGAGAATTTCCGACGCCGGCGTGATCGGGTAGGCGGCGGCAAAGCGCACGCCGCCGCGGATCGCTCCGAGCCCGGTCATCTCGTTGCCGGACACGAGCCACCGTTTGGCGCTGCCTGTTGGCTTCGCCACCGCCAGCTGCAGGCCGAGATCGAGATCGGCGGCAGCGGCCATGCCCGCTTTCAGCCCGGCACGACTCGCCCCGACTGCGGCCGCACCTTTGTCGGCCAGCCGCTTCTCTATCACCGGCGTGAAAATGTCCTCGGCTAGCCCGAGCAGGCCGGCAGCAATGCCGAGCGCGATCATATTCGGGCGCCCGCCGGGAATGGCTTTCGCCATTTCCTTGATCGGGACCTCTACCACGCGCGCGCCGGTGCGGGTGACCACGGGTGGCAAGTCGCCGCCTCGCGGGTCGCTGACCACCAGGCTATGCGGCGCGGCCTCGATTTCGGCGCTGAAGCGATGAGCGTTGAGCCAATCGATGCCGATGACCAGATCGAAGTGTTCCGGTAGGCATTCGACCGGACTGCACGCCAAACGTACCAACGCCGCGGCTTCCCCACCACGGATCTGCGGCCCCACGGTCCGCGTCAGCAATCCACGCCATCCCGCCGCGCATGCCGCTTCAAGTAGCAAATTGCCGGCAGTGAGCGCACCAGCGCCGCCGCTGCCGAGGATAGCGATCGAAATGCTGTCTGCCGCCGGCATGCGGGCGTCTCCAGCTGAATAATGTCATTAGACGCGATAATTGCCGGGGCTGTTTTGATTCATATCAAGCATTCATGCCTGCATTTACAATAGGTATTAAGTCTCGGGATTTGTCCTGAGTTAAAGCGACGGCCGTAGCGTCATGACTAATGTTCAGGACGCTGACGAGCGTACGGAGAGAGACAATGAATGCAGCGGTCCGATGGTTGATGACTAGCCCGGGCGCGCCGCTCGTCAGCGCCGAATTCAACCCGTCCCCAGGACCTGGCGACGTGGTCGTGGAAATTGCCGGGTGCGGCGTCTGCCACACCGATCTCGGTTACTACTACGATGGGGTCCGCACCAAGCATGACCTGCCGCTGACGCTCGGACACGAGATCAGCGGTCGTGTCGTTGATACCGGATCGGATGCCGTCTGGTGGACGAACCGCGCCGTCATTGTCCCCGCCGTGATCCCCTGCGGTACCTGTGACGCCTGTCGCCGCGGTAAGTCGACCATTTGCCCCAATCAGAAGATGCCGGGCAACGATATCCACGGCGGATTCGCGACGCACATCGTGGTCCCGGCGCGCGGTTTGTGCGCAGTCGATGAGGCGCTGCTCAAGAGCGTCGGCATCGAGCTTGCCGATGTCTCGGTGATCGCCGATGCCGTAACGACCCCCTACCAGGCGGTGGTGCAGGGGGGCGTCCGTGAGGGAGACCTGGTCGTCGTCAACGGCGTCGGCGGGGTCGGCGGTTACGCGGTTCAGATCGCCAATGCATTCGGCGGCAAGGTCGTCGCCATCGACGTCAACCCAGATCGGCTCGCAGCGATCGGCCAGCAGGGCGCGGCGCTCACTCTGGACGCGCGGCAGCTCAATAGCCGCGACCTCAAGTCGAAGATCCAGGCGTTCGCCAAGCAGAACGGGCTACGCCAGTCCGAATGGATCATCTTCGAATGCTCGGGCACGCGCGTCGGGCAGGAAACCGCCTTCAGCCTGATCAACCACGGCGCCACTTTGTGCGTGGTCGGCTTTACCATGGACAAGGTCGAGGTCCGGCTTTCGAACCTCATGGCTTACCACGCGCGCGCACTTGGCAACTGGGGATGCCCGCCGGAGCTCTACCCAGCGGCATTAGACATGGTTTTGACCGGTCGCGTGAAGGTCACGCCGTTTGTGGAGAAGCACCCGCTCGACGAGATCAACCGAATTTTCGAGGCGGTCCATCACGGCGAGCTCAAACGCCGGGCGGTGCTTGTCCCAACCCATTGAGGAGTTAAATCATGAGTGCCGAAGCCGTCTACGCCACCGCCAGTTCTCGCAGCGAGCCGAAGGAACACATGCTCGTTCCCGAGCATGTTCGCAAAGCGGCGAGCAAGGGCGTCATTTATGAAAAGCGCCCGGTCAAGGATACCGCCGGCAAGCCGGTCGCCGGCCTTTTCAACGTCTGGATCACGCTCGACAATCCGACGCAGTTCAATTCCTACACGACCGACATGGTAAAGGGCGTGATCCTCGCTTTTCGCGAGGCGAGCGCCGCACGCGATGTTGTCGCCGTCGTGTTCACCGGCTCTGGCGACAAGGCATTCTGCACCGGCGGCAACACCAAAGAATATGCCGAATATTACGCCGGCAACCCGCAGGAATATCGCGGCTATATGCGGCTCTTCAACGACATGGTGTCGGCGATCCTTGCCTGTGACAAGCCAGTGATTTGTCGTGTGAACGGCATACGTATCGGCGGCGGCCAGGAAATCGGCATGGCCTGCGACTTTTCAATCGCCCAGGACCTCGCGCGATTCGGCCAGGCGGGACCCAAGCACGGCTCGGCGCCGATTGGCGGTGCGACCGACTTCCTCCCCGTGGTCATCGGCGCCGAGCGTGCGATGGTGGCGTGCGTGCTGTGCGAGCCGTTTTCTGCGCACGAGGCGTATTTCATGGGCGTAATCACGGACGTGGTGCCGGCGCTCAAGGTAGACGGCAAGTACACTGCCAACCCGCTGGTGGAGACGAGCCGTATCACGGACGAGCACGGACGATTCGTATTCGGTAAGCCGAAGACCGGCGATGCGCTGAAAGTCGGGCAGGAGCTGATGAAGCGCGGCACCGTCGATCTTAGCGGTCTCGACGACAAGATCGAATCGCTGTGCACCAAGCTGCTCTATACCTTCCCAGACTGTACCACCAAGACGATCGAGGAACTGCGCAAGCCGAAGCTCGATGCGTGGAACCGCAACAAGGAGAACTCGCGTGCTTGGCTCGCGCTCAACATGATGACCGAAGCGCGCGCCGGCTTTCGCGCCTTTAACGAAGGCACGCGCGAGAGCGGCCGCGAGGTTGACTTCATCGGTCTGCGGCGAGCACTCGCCGCCAACACGCCATGGAGCGACGAGCTGACGGAAAGCATCATGCCGAGGGCGAGAACGACGTCATGACCGCAGGGCTCAAAGTCTGGTTCGACGCGGAAGGGCGGCTGTTGCGCCTGACATTGAGCCGGCCGAAAGCAAATCTGATTGATACCGCCATGATTGCGGCGCTGGACAAGGCGTTGTCTGAACATTTGGCAAACCCTGGTGTAAGTGCCGTGGTGCTCGATGCGGACGGTCCGCATTTCAGCTTCGGCGCCAGTGTCGAGGAGCACCTGCCGGCGCAGTGCGCCGCGATGCTTCGCGATATTCACGGCTTGATCCTGCGCATGGTGGAAGCGCCGGTTCCCATTCTGGTTGCGGTTCGCGGACAATGTCTCGGCGGTGGGCTCGAAGTCGCGCTTGCGGGCCATCTTCTGTTCGTCACGGCTGATGCGACCCTCGCTCAACCGGAGCTGAAGCTTGGTGTGTTCGCTCCCGCCGCGTCCTGCCTGTTGCCGGAACTGATCGGTCCGCAACGCGCGTTTGACCTGCTCGTGTCCGGCCGCAGCGTCACAGGCGCACAAGCCGTCGCCATGGGGCTTGCGCACGAAGCGGCATCCGATCCGACGCGCGCGGCAATCACCTATTTCGATGAGCACCTCAAGACCAAGAGCGGCAGCTCGCTGCGTCACGCCGTCAAGGCCGCGCGCCTCGACTACATCGCGCGCGTGAAGGCCAAGCTTACGGCCGTCGAACGGCTCTATCTCGACGGATTGATGACGACGCACGATGCAGTGGAAGGCCTCGAAGCTTTTATCGCCAAGAGGGCGGCACAATGGAAGCATCGCTGAAGAAATCGGCCGCGGCCGACATCGTCGCTCGCGCCAATGCGCTGTTCGAGGATCTGTCGTTCACCGCCGCGCGCGAGTGGAAAACAGCAGTACCCGGCCGCAAGGTGGTCGGCTACATGCCGATCTACGTGCCGCGCGAACTCATCCACGCCGGCGACATGCTGCCTCTCGGCATCCTCGGTGGCGGCGATCAGCTCGAAGTTATCCACGGTGACGCCTACTACCAGAGCTACATCTGTCGCATCCCGCGTTCGACCATCGAGCTGGGAGTTTCCGGCCGGCTGGATTTTGTCGATGGCATGCTGTTTCCCTCGATCTGCGACGTGATCCGGAATTTGTCGGGCATGTGGAAGATGCTGTTTCCCAACGTCTACGTCCGCTATTTCGACGTGCCGCAGAACTATCGCGACGACATCGGTGGCAATTACTACGTCAACGAGCTGGCCGAGCTGCGGCACGACCTTGCCGAGCTGCGCGGCAAGCCAATCACCGACGACGAATTGCGCAACTCGATCGCGCTCTACAACGAGAACCGTCGGCTGGTTCGCGAGCTCTATGCCTTCCGCGCGGAAAAGCCGTGGCAGGTCCCGGCGGCGGAAGCCTACCTGGTGCTGCGCGCCGGCATGGTGCTGCCAGCCGAGGAACATTCGGCGATGCTGCGCGACTATCTTGCCGCCGCCCGCGCCGAGGAGCGTCCGCGCCGCGACAATTGCCGCGTCGTCGTCACCGGCGCGTTCTGCGAGCAGCCGCCGCTCAATCTAATCAAGTCGCTCGAGCTTTCCGGCTGCTACGTCGTCGACGACGACCTGCTCTTGGTCACGCGCTGGCTCACGGCCGATACCTCGATCGAAGGGGATCCGCTGCACAACCTCGCCAGTGCGTTTCTGCATCAGTCCGAATCGACGGCGGCCAAATACGAGCCGGACCTGAAGGAGAAGGGCCAGCATCTCGTGCGCGCGGTCAGGCGATCCGGCGCCGAAGGCGTGATCTTCGCCGCGCCGAGCTTCTGCGATCCGGCGCTGCTCGAGCGGCCGATGCTGCAACACGTGCTCAAGGATGCCGGCATTCCCTACATCGCTTTCAAATACGCCGAAAATTCCGGGCAGATGCAGCCGATCCGCGAGCAGGCCGGGACGTTTTCCGATTCGATCAAACTATGGAGCGGGACATGACAACCACATTCGTCACCCCGAAGGCTGCGGCGGCCAAGAAGATTGTCAAGGATGCCTCCATGGTGAAGCAGAAGGAGATGATGGCCGGCCATTATGATCGGCTCACCAGCGCGCCGCAGACCGGCGAGCAGGTTGCGTCTACTTTCGTGCCCGGCAATCTCAACGAGCTGCTCATGTGTTTCGGCCTTGTCAACAATCTGCCCGAGGTCAACGCCATTCAAAACGGACTGCGGCGCACGAGCGGCGCCTTCGTGCTTGAAGCCGAAAAGATCGGCCACTCGGAGGACGTCTGCACTTACGTGAAATCGGACATTGGCATGATGTCGAAAGGCAACATCGCGCCGAACGGCAAGAAATTCCCCGATCCCAACGTGCTGCTGCTGTCCTATACCGGCTGCTTCACCTTCATGAAGTGGTTCGAGCTGCTGCGCGAGCAATACAAGTGCGAGACGATCATGCTGCACACGCCCTACATGGGCGACGGCAAGATCACCAAGAACATGACCGAGTACATGGTAAAGCAGCTCAAGGATGAGGTGATCCCCAAGCTCGAACGCGTCTCCGGCGTGAAGTTCGACATCGACCGCTTGCGCGAATATCTGAAGAAGTCGGTGAAAGCGGAGGACGATCTCGTTCGCGTGCTGCAAAGCGCGAAGAACAAGCCCTCGCCGATCGACGCCTATTTTGGCGCCATCTATTACATCGGTCCGATCTTCGGCGCCTTCCGCGGCACCGATGACGCCATCGAATATTACAAGTTCCTGCTCGCCGAAGTAGAAGACCGCCTCGCCCACGGCCAGGGGCCGGTCACGCCCGACGGCGACATGGGCAAGGAGAAATATCGCCTGGTCGTCGAAGGTCCGCCAAACTACACAAGCTTCCGCCAGTTCTGGAAAATGTTCTACGACGAAGGCGCGGTGGTCGTCGCCTCGAGCTATAGCAAGGTCGGCGGGGTGTACGATCTGGGCTTCCGCCACGATCCCGATAAACCGCTGGAGACGCTGGCCGAATACTGCCTCGGCGTCTATACCAACCGCAGCCTGCCGATGCGCATCGATATGCTGTCGAATTATATTAACGAGTACGATGCCGACGGCCTGCTGATCAATTCGATCAAAAGCTGCAACAGCTTCTCCGCCGGTCAGCTCCTGATGATGCGCGAGATCGAGAAGCGTACCGGCAAGCCGGCGGCCTTTATCGAATCCGATCTCGTCGATCCGCGCTACTTCTCGGCTGCCAACATCAAGAACCGGCTGGAGAGCTATTTCCAAATGATCGAGCAGAAGCGAGCAGGCGCGCTTGCGGCGGCCTGAAGCACAGATCCGGAGACGCAACGATGAAGACCTTTGTCGGAATCGATCTCGGATCGACCACCACCAAGGCGGTTCTGCTCGATGAGAACTGCGACGTCATCGGCCGTGGCATCACCAACTCCCGCTCGAATTACGCCACGGCGGCTCGCGTGGCGAGCGAAGAGGCGCGCATCGACGGCCGCTTCACGCTGTTTCGCCGCGCACTGAATACCGGAGGCGGCAACAGCGGCGAGCTCGACGAATTCCTCGACGCGCTCCATCGTTCCTTCCGCCTCGTGCAGTTCAGCGAACAGCTCGACGATCTCGAGGAAACCTGCCGCGGGCAGGTCAAGGGCGAGCGTTTTGCCAAGGTCGAAATCGAGGTCAAGGACGCCATCGGCGAGGTGTTCAAGCTTCTACGCGAAGAAGCGCCGTCGCTCTACGCGCCCGGCGCCAAGCGCAAGTCGGACTTTTTCCGCGACATTGCCGGCTCGCGCTACCACGTCCATGCCGAGGAAATCGCCCGCGCGGCGCGGTTGCCTTACGAACTGCTGCTCAACGTCTACGACAAGTCGATCATCGACGTAGAGAACCGGCCGCCATCGGGTGGCCTGAGTGAGAAATTCCGCCGCGCCCTCGCCCGCGTCATCGCCGCAGACGGTGCGGTCAAGACCGGATCGAGCGACGTGCCGAAGACGATCGAAGCCACACTCGACATCGATCTGGAGGAAACCTACCTCGTCGGCACCGGCTATGGACGGGTGACGCTGCCGTTTTCCAAGGAGCACATTCGCTCAGAAATTCTTTGTCATGGGCTGGGCGCCCACATGATGTATCCCAAGACCCGCACGGTGCTCGACATCGGCGGCCAGGACACCAAAGGCATCCAGGTCGACGCCAAGGGCATCGTCGAGAACTTCCAGATGAACGACCGATGCGCGGCGGGCTGCGGACGCTATCTCGGCTACATCGCCGACGAGATGAACATGGGTCTGCACGAGCTTGGTCCCATGGCCATGAAATCGGACCGTCCGGCCCGCATCAACTCGACCTGCACCGTTTTTGCCGGCGCCGAGCTGCGCGATCGCCTGTCGCTGGGCGAGAAGCGCGAGGACATTCTGGCGGGATTGCACCGCGCTATCATCCTGCGCGCGATCTCGATCATCTCCCGTTCCGGCGGGGTGACCGAGGAGTTCACCTTCACCGGGGGCGTTGCCAAGAACGAAGCGGCCGTGCGCGAGCTGCGCAAGGTGATCAAGGAGAATTACGGCGACGTCACCATCAATATCAACCCGGACTCGATCTACACCGGCGCGCTCGGAGCGGCTGAGTTCGCACGGCGGGCGCATCACGGACAGACCGATGGGAGTGAAGCATGACGATCGCGGCGGGAATTGACGTCGGTACCTCTACCATCAAGGCGGCTTTGTTCACGGTGGAGAATGGACAGAGCACTTGGCTGTCGCGGTTTTCCATGCGCATCCGGCAACGCGACCCGATGGAGCTCTCGCGCGTTGCCTTCGATCAGCTGCTCGAAGACGGAAAGGTGAATGAGAAAGACGTCGACTATGTTGCGTCGACCGGGGAAGGCGAAAGCATCCCCTTCCATACCGGCCACTTCTATTCGATGACGACGCATGGCCGCGGCGCCGTCTATCTCGATCCCGAAGCGCGCGCGGCGCTGGACGTAGGCGCGCTGCACGGCCGTGCCATCAGCATCGATGAGCGTGGCAAAGTGCTGAGCTACAAGATGACGAGCCAGTGCGCCTCGGGCTCGGGACAGTTCCTAGAGAACATCGCACGCTATCTCGGCATCGCCCAGGACGAGATCGGGGCGTTGTCGCGAAAGTCGGATAATCCCGAGGTGGTGTCCTCGATCTGCGCGGTGCTGGCCGAGACCGACGTGATCAACATGGTCTCGCGCGGCATCACCGCCCCCAACATTCTCAAAGGCATTCACCTATCGATGGCGACGCGGCTGTCGGCGCTCTTGAAATCGATCCGCATGACGGACGGCGTCGTCATGATGACCGGCGGGCTTGCGCTCGACCAGGGCCTGGTCGCCGCACTGGCGGAAGATGTCGCCAAGATCAAGGACATGAAGACGATCATCCGCAGCCATCCCGATTCGATCTATGCCGGCGCGATCGGGGCGGCGTTATGGGGCGCCTATCGATTCGATAAGCTCGCCGCGCTCGGCACCGTGCCGAAGGCGGCCTGACGCGAGGAGACGAGTTATGGCCTTGATGATCACCGACGCCTGCACGGCTTGCGACGCCTGCGAGCCGGTATGCCCGAACAAGGCCATTACCGCGGGGAATCCAATGTACGTCATCGATCCGATGAAGTGCACGGAATGCGTTGGCGCCGAGGACGAGCCGCAATGCAAGTTAGTCTGTCCGGCCGTTTGCATCGTGCAGAATCCGGATTGGGAAGAAAGCAAGGACGACCTGCTGGCGAAGTACCAGCAGTTGCATGGCTGACGGCGCCGAGGCTCAGGGCGCCGGCCTCGATTCAATTGCATTGCCGGACCGTGCGATAGTGCGATCGAAGCACAGATACGACGACGGGTGGAAGCCGCAGCGATCGAGAAAACTCAGCAGCTCGCGGGCACTCCAGTCGACCTCGGTGAG
Source organism: Xanthobacteraceae bacterium (assembly GCA_035943155.1). Taxonomy (GTDB): domain Bacteria; phylum Pseudomonadota; class Alphaproteobacteria; order Rhizobiales; family Xanthobacteraceae; genus BOG-931. The sequence goes on from DASZCJ010000050.1 coordinate 28,234, forward strand.
GACTTTGTCGACCCGCAGCGTCATGAGGTTGACCAGAAGCTGCGTTAGGAGCGCACGGCCGACGCCGCGGTTGCCATAGTCCGGATCGACGCCGATCGTGTCCATGATGGCGGCGGAATCGGTGCGACCGAATTCACCAAGATCGACGCGCGCCATGATGAAGCCGACTGGCCGGCCGTCGAGCTCGGCCACCAGCGAGATCCGCACATCGGATTCGCGCAGCGCCTCGTCGAGCTTGCGCTCGAAATAGGCCGAACGATCCCGTCCGGTGATGCGGCGATCGATGGCGATGAGGGCGTGCAAATCGCCCTCAACCATCGACCGTACCGGGATGAGATCGCGCGCGAGCAGCCCGAAATCCGCATCGGCGGGCCCGCCGTAATTGATTTCCGCCGCCTCGCCGACACGCTCGGGAACGTCGATGCTTGTTCGCTTGCTCATGATCTCGCTTCCACTGTGTCCCGTTGCTGCTGTTGCGGTTCAGACGTTTTCGCTCGGCTCAGCCAGCGGCTGGGAATTGGAACGCTCCAGCACCACACGGTGGGCGAGTTCGAAGCCGGACGCGTCGAAGAAGCGCATCAGCCCATGATCGGTCCATTCGGCCTGCGACTGCAGCGTATGCACGCCGGCACGACGCATGGTTTCGATCAATCCATCCATGAGCGTGTGGCCGACGCCCCGCTCCTGAACTTCCATCTCGACCCCGATTGCATCGAGCATGGCAATGGTGGGTTCACGGCCGAATTCGCCGCAAAAGACGCGGGCGGTGGCAAAACCGCGCAGCGAACCACCGCGCATAACGCCGATCTGGATGAACTCGTCCGGATGCGCTGCAGCCGCTGCAAATCGCTTCGCGAAAAAATGCCGCCTTGAGCGCCCGCTATGGGCCCGGTCGATGGCGATCACGCGTTCGAGGTCATCGCCATTGAGCACGCGAACGCCATCATGAAATGTCGTGCCAGCTTCCGCCATGGCGGACCTCATTCATTTCCAACATATTCGCTGTAGAGCTTGGCTTCGGTTTCCGCATCCATCGTATCTTCGAGCAGCGGCAGCAAGGCCATTTCCTCCTTCTGCACGTGTCCTAGCAGGCGCTCGCAGAGTTCCTGCCCGGTTTTGCGGAATTCAGCCCAACTCGCCTCGTCGAAGCCGGCGGCGGAGGCGGCGCGTGCCAGCGCTGCCAGGCGTAGTCCGAGCGGGCGCATCGCTCTATGTTCCTCGGTGAGGTGGGCGCCGATGGCGTCATTGCCGTGCGCATCGAGATAGGGAAAAAGCCAACTCTCCTCGAACGCGAAATGACGCTCGATGTCCGCCTCCACCGCCGTCGAAATGTCCGTGAGCAATTGTGCGACGGCACGGTCCTTCGCCTCGGGTCGGTTGCCGCGAGGATAGCGTCCCAACAAGTGCTCGACGCGTTCCATCAGCGCCACTGTTGCGCAGTGCTCGTCGTGCAAGGTCTGACTGATGCGGTTGGAGAACGTCATGTCCGGTATCCTGTGTGCGCTTGGGTAATAGGCTATTCCCTCGACCGCATCGCTCGTTGACTTTTATCAAACGAGGCCCACCAGACCACGCAGCTCATGATGCGGCGCCGGATTGCGAAAAGAGGTCACCCGCAAGCCGCCGCGCAAGCGCCGCCGCCGCCAGCCGGCGATAGTGGGCGGAGGCTAGTGTGGTGCGCATCGGCCGGACCTGCTTTTGCACAAGCCGTTCGAGCCGCTGCAAGGCCGCCTCGTCGAGCGGGCGGCCGATGAAAGCTTCAGTCCCTTTGAGCAGGAACGGCCGTGAATTCGTGCCGGTCAGGCCGACGCGTAGCGTCACGACTTGTCCGCTCTCGGCTGCGAGCGCGACGGCAACGCCCGCCAGCGGGAAATCGACGGCGCCGCGCACTCGCGCTTTGGCATAGTTGGAGGACGGCGGGTCGGGTGGCAGGCGCACAGCCACCACCATTTCCTCGGCACTGAGCGCGAGATGCGCGGCGCCATCCTCCGCATAGAGGTCGGCGAGCGGAATCCAGCGCCGTCCCGCGTTTCCGGCAATCTCGACCTCGGCGTCGAAAATCATCAGCGCCGGTGCCAGATCGCCGCTGAAGGTGGCGTGACAACGCTGGCCTTGCGGCGCCACGTGGCAAATATCGCCCCGATGCTTGAGACAAAAGCCATTCGATCGCCGCCACCATTCACTCTGGTTAAAGTAGATGCAACGCGTATCGAGGCAGAGATTGCCTCCCACAGTCGCCAGATTACGGGTTCCTGGTCCGGCAATCGCCGCTGCCGCCACCGCTACCGCACGGTAGCGGTGGCGGATCGCCGCAGTGTCGGATAACGCGGCAATGGTTGTGCAGGCGCCGATGGTTATCCCCCGTTCCAGCACTGCCAGCTGGCGCAGCTCCTCGATTGCGGACAGGTCGATCAGCAAAGCCGGTTTCTCAATTCCGTGACGCAGATTGACGACGAGATCGGTACCGCCAGCGAGGAAGCGGCTCGATGGCTGCGCACTGCACAGAGTGACCGCCGCCTGAACGTCGCGTGGCTGAGCAAGACGGAAATCCGGCGCCGGCGACGTCATGACGCGACCTTTCGCAATGCGCCAAGTCGTGCGCGTCGGCGGTGCTCGACAAGCGCCTCCATGACGCGATCGGGCGTTACCGGTAATTCATCGAGGTCGACGCCGATGGCGTGCGAGACCGCGTTGACGAGGGCGGGGGCAAAGCCGGCCAGCGCGCCTTCGCTCGCCTCCTTGGCGCCAAACGGGCCGTGCGGATCGTGGCTCTCCACGATGTGGACCTCGATCGGCGGCGATTCGACGATGGTGGGAACGCGGTATTCGAGCAAGCTCGCATGCGCCGGCAGGCCGTCGAGATAACGCGTCTCCTCGCTCAGCGCCTGGCCCAAGCCCATCCAGACCGCGCCCTGGATTTGTCCTTCGACGGCGAGCGGATTAATGGCGTGGCCGCAGTCGAGGGCGGTCCAGACCTTGTCGACGGTGATAGCACCCGTCGCCTCCTCGACGCTGACCTCGACCACCTGCGCCGCATAGCTGAACCCCATGGTCGAGCCGACCGCGCCGCCCCGGTGCCTGCCGCCTTGGGCTTCCGGCGGACAGGTGAAGGTTCCTTTCACGGTGATCGCACCCACATCGACCAAGGCTGCCTGCACGACATCGGCGAACGGCAGGACAGCTTGCCCGCCGCTGCCAACGCGGAACGTCTCGCCAATGCATTCGATATCCTCGGGCGCTGCTTCCAGCTTTCGGGCGGCCGCCTCGATCAGGATCTTTCTCAGGTTTTTCGCCGCATCGATCGCTGCGTTTCCCACCATGAAGGTGATGCGCGAGGAATAGGCGCCGTTGTCCTTTGGCGTGATGGCGCTGTCGCCCGCGACCACGCGCACGCGCTCGAGCGCGACGCCGAGCGTTTCCGCGACCGTGATCGCCACCATGGTCGAGGAGCCCTGGCCGATGTCGGCCGCGCCGGTGAAAGCGGTGATGCTGCCGTCGAAATCGAGCTTCAGATTGACCGCCGCGTGCGGCTCGCCGGTCCAATGGATCGGTTTGGCGGCGCCGCTGACGTAATGCGAGCAGGCCATACCCAGCCCCTTGCCTGGTGGCAGCTTGCCGATGCGCTCGCGCCAACCGCTCGCTTGTTCGACCGCATCGAGACATTCCGGCAGCCCGTAGCTGTTCACCATCAGATCGTTCATGGTGCGGGTGGGCGCTTGCAGAAGATTCGCGCGGCGCACCGCGAAGGGGTCGAGCCCGAGTTCGCGTGCCATACGATCGAGCAGGCATTCGAAGGCATGGCGCGTATCGACCGCGCCGTGGCCGCGCATGGCTCCGCAGGGCGGCAGATTGGCGTAGACGCGATAGCCATCGTACTTGATCGCCGGAATATCGTAGATGCCCTGCAACAGGGCGCCGGCATAAAGAATGGTGACGATGCCATAGCCAGCATAAGCGCCGCCGCGCTGCGTCACTTCGCACTCGCAGGCGGTGATGCGCCCGTCGCGGCACATGCCGAGCTTTAGTCTGATGTCGGTCTGCGGCCGCGCTCGGTGCGTGAGGAAGTTCTCCTCGCGGGTGAGTTGCATCATGACCTTGCCGGCTGCGGCGCGGGCGAGCAGCGCCGTTATGATCTCGAAGTTCAGCACCTCGACACGCGCCCCGAAGCCGCCGCCCACGAACGGCTTGATCACGCGGATGCGCGATGCGTCCATGTCGAGGCAGCGCGCGAGCATCAGATGCAGGTAGTAAGCGACCTGCGTCACGCTCTGCATCGTGAGGCGTTGCGTGAGCGGCTCATATTCGGCGAGCGCCGCGTGCGGCTCGATCTGCGCATGGTTGACTTCGGCGCAGCTGATGCAGCCCTCGCGCACAAGATCGGCCCGCGCGAATCCCGCCGTAACGTCGCCGAACGCATGATGGACTTCGCGCTCAAGGTTGCCCGGCTTATTGTCGTGGAGCAGCATTGCGCCCGCCGCACGGGCCTCGGTGGAGGTGTAATAGGCCGGAAGCTCACGCACCTCGAATTCGATAAGGTCGAGGGCGTGCTGTGCAGTCGCAGCATCGACGGCGGCGACCGCGGCGACTGGTTCGCCGCGGTAACGCACGCGCCCGCGCGCGAGCGGGTACTCGTTCATGCCGACCGGCAGCACGCCGTAAGTGTGGGGACAGTCTTCACCGGTCAGCACCACAAAAACGCCGTCGAGTGTACGGGCGTTTGCGACGTCGAGCCGGATGATCTCGCCGTGGCTCACCGGACTGCGAAAGATGCGTCCGACCAGTGCATCCGCATGGTCGAGATCGGCCGTATAGGTAGCGCGGCCGGTAACTTTCGCCACGCCGTCGATTAGCGGAACACCGCGCCGCGGTGCTCCCGTCCCCGCAGTAGCGGCCCGCGTCATGACGCCGTCTCCGCGACGGCCTGGACCGATTCAATGATTTTCACATAACCGGTGCAGCGGCACAGGTTGCCGGATAAGGCTGTGCGGATATCGCTGTCGCTGGGTTGCGGATTGCGTCGCAGCAATGCCGCTGCCGCCATAATCATACCAGGCGTGCAAAAGCCGCACTGGGTTCCGAGCTTGTCATGGAAAGCACGCTGCAGCTGGTGCAGCCGGCCCTGCGACACCAATCCTTCTATCGTCTCTACCGACCGCCCCTCGCACCGGACCGCCAGCATGATACACGAGGGCATCGCCTGATCGTCGACAAGCACTGTGCAGGCGCCACATTCACCGCCGTCGCAGCCGGTCTTGGTCCCGGCTAGGCGGACTACGTCGCGCAGATACTCGACCAGCAAAAGGTTCTCGGCGACCGCATCCTCGCGCCATCGGCCGTTGAGCTTCAGACGTAGAATGCGTCTGCGGCACTCCACTTGCGCCCGCGCCATGGACGGTCCTCGACCATTTTTTCAATACAACACACACATTCCTTGGCTCGCCGCGCGATGACATAAGTCAAATAAACCGGGTCGGCGCCGGTAATTCTTTTTGCCCGCCACCACCCCGGCGCCATGGGTCATCGCGATGCCTGATATGGGCGCCGGACAGGGTTGCTGGCGACGAGCGCCGTCAGGGTCTTTGGGGCCTGTTTTCTGATCTAAATCAAGGAATTCAGTCGCGCGGTGCTCTTTACTCGGCTTTGGCACGCATACCGGCAGCTGGAGCGATGGATATCGAGCGCAATTACAACGCCGCTGTCGACTTCATCGACCGCAACGTGGCCGAAGGCCGGGGCAACAAAGCTGCGTTCGTGGATGCGTCGCGGGCCATCAGCTATGCGCAATTGCACGATGCCGTGGCGCGCGTGGGCCCGGCATTGGCACGATTCGGTGTAGAGCGGGAAAATCGCATCGCCATCATACTGTACGATTCGATTGAGTTCCCGATCTTGTTCTGGGGCGCAATTCGCGCCGGGATCATTCCGGTGCTGATGAACACGCTGTTGACCGAAGACCAATATCATTATCTGTTGGCCGATTCCCGCGCCAAGATGGCATTCGTTTCTGCGCCGCTGCTTCCCGTCGTGCAACGCGCCGCAACGGACGTGCCGACATTGCGGCAGATCGTGGTGATCGGCGATGGTCCTCAATCGCTGCCGCGCTTCGATGCGCTGCTCGCCGCCGAACGCGAGCCTGCCGCGATGACGCCAACCTGTGCGGACGAGGTCGCCTATTGGCTCTATTCATCAGGGACCACCGGGATGCCGAAGGGCGTGATGCACGTGCATTCGAGTCCGATGGCGATGGCGCGGCTGGCTGGTCAGAGTCGGATCGGGATGCGCGAAGACGACGTGATTTTTTCCGCCGCAAAACTGTTTTTTGCTTACGGCATTGGCACGTCCATCTGTTCGTTGAGCGTCGGCGCGACGTCGGTGCTGTATCCGGACCGGCCAATGCCGAAGACCATGTTCGAAGTCTTGCGGCAACACCAGCCGACAATGTTTTTTGCGGTGCCGACGCTCTATGCGTCGATGCTCGCGGAGGCTGAATCCACGCCCGAGATCGGCCCGAAACGGCTGCGGCTATGTTTCTCGGCGGGCGAGCCGTTGCCGCCGCATCTCGGTGTTGCTTGGCGTGAGCGTTTCGGCCTCGACATCGTCAACGGAGTCGGTTCGAGCGAGCTGGGACATCTGTTCCTGACCAATCTGCCTGATGCGGTTGAATACGGAACTTCCGGCGTGCCGGTGCCGGGCTACGACATGCGCCTCGTCAACGGTTCGGGAGCTGACGTCGCAGATGATGAAATTGGCGAGCTACTGGTGCGCGGCCCTTCGACCGCGGCGGGATATTGGAACCAGCGAGAGCGCACGCGCCGCACTTTCGAGGGCGAGTGGACGCGCACCGGCGACAAATACGTCCGGCGGCCGGATGGCGTGTACAGCTACTGCGGCCGCACTGACGACATGTTCAAGGTCGGCGGCATCTGGGTTTCGCCGTTCGAGGTGGAGGCGGCGCTGGCCAGCCATCCCGATGTGCTCGAAGCGGCCGTCGTTCCCGCAGAGGACTCTAAAGGTCTGCTCAAGCCGAAGGCTTTCGTGGTTCTCAAAGGCAACCCGGGCGAGGGCGCCGGCAGGTCGCTCTATGAGGGCCTCAAGGCCCACGTTAAGCGCACGGTCGGCCCGTGGAAATATCCACGCTGGATCGAATTCGTCGATGCGCTGCCTAAGACCACGACCGGCAAAATTCAGCGCTTCAAGCTGCGCGAACTTGCGGCCCGGCAGACCGCGGCCGGAATCGAGCCCCGATGAGCGATCTGTCCCACCTCGCTTGGCCATTTTTCAGCGAAGCACATCGGCACTTCGCCGCGGGGCTCGGGCAATGGGCGAACCGCAATGTAGTCGCTCATATCGATCATACGGACGTCGATCGCACTTGCCGCACCCTCGTCCGCGAACTCGGCGACGCCGGATGGTTGAAGGCAGTCGTGCCAGGGGCCTTTGGTGGGCTGTCGGACAAGATCGATGTGCGCACGCTTTGTCTGGCGCGGGAGATTCTCGCTTGGCATGACAGCCTCGCGGACTTCGCTTTCGCCATGCAAGGCCTGGGAACCGGCTCGATCTCGCTGTTCGGCAGCGACGAGCTGAAGGCAAAATACCTCCCGCCGGTGCGCGATGGCCGCCATATCGCCGCTTTCGCGCTCTCTGAACCCGAAGCCGGCTCCGACGTCAGTGCGCTCGCAACCACCGCGAAAGCCGACGGGCCCGCCCATGTCCGTCTCGACGGGATCAAAACTTGGATCTCCAACGGCGGCATCGCCGACCACTACGTCGTGTTCGCACGCAGCGGTGAAGCGCCCGGCGCCAAGAGTCTGTCCGCTTTTGTCGTCGACGCCGACGCGCCTGGACTCTCGGTTGCCGGCCGGATCGAGATCATCGCCCCGCATCCGCTGGCGACGCTGCGCTTGCAAGGCTGCCGTGTGCCGGTAGCGAATAGGCTGGGGTCGCCTGGCGCCGGCTTCAAGGTGGCGATGGCAACACTCGACATTTTCCGTTCGACGGTTGCGGCGGCGGCGCTCGGTCTGGCGCGACGCGCTTTGCACGAGGCGATCGAGCAGGCGGCGACGCGGAAACTGTTCGGCGGGCCACTCGCCGACCTGCAGATGACGCAAGCTTCGCTCGCCGACAGCGCGGCCGAGGTCGATGCGGCGGCATTGCTGGTCTATCGCGCCGCTTGGACCAAGGACCAGGGTGCCGCGCGCAATACGCGCGAATCCTCGATCGCGAAAATGTTTGCCACCGAGAAGGCGCAACGCGTGATCGACCGCGCTGTGCAGATTTTCGGTGGCAACGGCGTGCGGGTGGGGGTCAAGGTCGAGGCGCTCTACCGCGAGATTCGCGCGTTGCGCATCTACGAGGGCGCGACCGAGGTGCAGAAGGTCGTTATCGCCCGCGAATTGATAAAGTCGCGCGCCGCTGCGCCGACCACGGAGCGTATGCGAGCATGATCACGTTAGCGCACGGTGACAGTATTGCGACGCTCTTGCTAAGCCACCCGCCGGTCAATGCGGTGAGCGATGAATTCATTACCCTGTTCGACGCAAAACTCGACGAGCTGGCGGCGCAATCGGATTGCAAGGTTCTGCTTGTGCGTTCCGATCAGAAGGTGTTCTGCGCCGGCGCGGATCTTGTTCAAGTCCGCGAGCGTTTTGATGCTGCCGACGGACCCGATTGCACCTATCGCTATGTCGCGGCCCTGCAACGCCTTTACCGGCGGCTTGAGCTGTTGCCGCAAGTGACATTGGCCGAGATCGGCGGAGCGGCCATGGGCGGCGGATTCGAATTGGCACTCGCCTGCGATCTCCGCATCGTCGCGCTCGAAGCCAAGCTCGGCCTGCCTGAGGCCCGCCTTGGGCTCATTCCCGCCGCCGGCGGCACGCAACGCCTGACCAGATTGTGCGGTCGATCGGTGGCATCGCGCCTCATTCTCGGAGCCGAAATCATCGATGGCGCAGAGGCGGTTCGCCTTGGCGTCGCGCAATGGGCTGTTGCCCGCGCTGAGCTCCCGACACGTGCCGCCGAGATCGTCCGGCACATCGCGGCATTGCCGGCTCCGGCATTGCGCGCCAGCAAAAAATGCATTGCCGCGGCCGAACAGCCTGGCGATCGCGGCTATCTCGACGAACTTGCAGAAACGCGGCGGCTGTCGACCAATTCCGAGACCCGCGAACGCGTCGCGGCATTTCTCGCCAGCCATTGATGACGATGTCGAGGCAATGGAAAGGACCGCTCCCATGAAACTTGATGGCAAAACAGCGCTGATCACGGGAGGCGCTTCCGGCATCGGCAAAGCGACGGTCCTGGAATTTGCCCGTTGCGGGGCGCGCGTCATTTGCGCTGATGTCAACGGTGCCAAAGCAGCGGAGGTGACCAAAGAGGCCGCCGATGCGGGGCTTGCGGTTGAGGCCGTTGCGGTCGATCTGGCCGATCCGAAATCGGCGCGACGCTGCGCTGCGGAGGTAATCGCTCGCAGCGGTCGGGTCGACTTGCTGGTCAACGCGGCGGGTTGGAATGACCTCCAGCCGTTCATCGACAATACGTCCGACTACATGGACCGCGTCATCGCTGTCAATCTCGGCGGTCCAGTGCATCTCACGCAAGCGCTGCTGCCGCCCATGATCGCAGCCGGAAAAGGCAAGATTATTAATGTTTCGAGCGATGCCGGCCGTGTCGGCAGCGGCGGCGAAACAGTTTATGCGGCCGCCAAGGGTGGCGTTATCGCATTCACCAAGTCGCTCGCGCGCGAGGTAGCGCGCTACGCGATCAACGTTAACTGCGTATGCCCGGGCCCCACCGACACGCCGATGCTGGCCACTCGCCCAGAAAAGTTGCGGGAAGCCTTCATCAAGGCGATCCCGTTTCGCCGCTTCGCTAGGCCACAGGAGATCGCCGATGCCATCCTGTTTTTCGCTAGTTCGCGGTCCGATTATGTCACTGGACAAATCTTGAGCATCAGCGGCGGGCTGACATTTGCTGGATGACGTGCGCTTGGCGCAATCCAATCGCCTCGTCGATGAAGAAGGAACATCGTCATGAACGACACGGCCAAGCGTTTCCAACCGACCGGGCTCGATTTTACCAACTTCAAGGCCAAGCATTTTCTTTGGCAGGTCGACGGCAAGGTCGCGACCGTGACGTTGAACCGGCCCGAGCGGAAAAACCCGCTCACATTGGATTCCTATGCCGAACTGCGCGATACGTTCCGTAATCTCGTCTATTCGGATGCCGTCAAGTCTGTGGTTATCACCGGTGCCGGCGACAACTTTTGCTCTGGCGGCGACGTTCACGAAATAATCGGCCCGCTGGTCGAGATGCAGCGCAAAGATGATATGGCTGGCTTGCTCGCCTTCACACGTATGACCGGCGACTTGGTCAAGGCGATGCGCGCCTGCCCGCAACCAATCGTCGCGGCTATCGATGGCGTGTGCGCAGGCGCCGGCGCGATCCTGGCGATGGCGTCTGATCTGCGCTACGGCACCGCACGCAGTAAGGTGGCCTTCCTGTTCGTACGGGTCGGACTAGCCGGCGCCGACATGGGTGCCTGCAATATCCTGCCGCGAATAGTCGGCGCCGGCCGTGCCGCCGAACTTCTTTATACCGGGCGTTTGATGGACGGACCGGAGGCGGAACGTTGGGGCTTCTACAATAAGCTGTGCGAGCCTGAGGCTGTGCTCGCGGATGCACAGGCAGCGGCGAAGTTGCTCGCCGGCGGACCTACCTTTGCCCATGCCATGACAAAGAAATGCATTCACCAAGAATGGAACATGGGCATCGATGACGCCATCGAGGCTGAGGCTCAAGCGCAAGCCATCTGTATGCAGACCAAGGACTTCGAGCGTGCCTATTTGGCCTTTGTGAACAAGCAGCGGCCTATGTTCGCAGGAAACTGAACTATCGCTGTCGACGCGCGGAGGACGGCGTTTAGGAGTATGCCATGTCGATGCGCGTTTTGCTTCCAGCCGGGTGGGCGTCGCCGAGCGGATATGCCAACGGGATCGAGGTGTCGGCCGGTCGCATCGTGTTCGTGGCAGGCCAGGTGGGATGGGACGCGGCGCAGCGGTTCCAGAGCGACACACTTGTCCCCCAGTTCGAGCAGGCACTCAAGAACGTCCTTGCGGTGCTCACCGAGGCCGGCGGTGCCCCTGAGCACATCTGCCGAATGACTGCCTATTGCACCGACAAGACCGCTTATCTGAACAGCCGGCGCGAGCTTGGTCGCATCTGGCGTCGTCTCATGGGCAATCATTACCCGGCCATGAGCATGATTTTTGTCGCCGACCTGCTCGATGCTCCGGGCAAGATCGAGTTAGAAGCGACCGCGGTCGTGCCAACGGGTCGTGACGTCTGAGCAGTTGAGGCCGGAGAAACCTTGAATGTTGTGAAGCGCGGCTGTTTTAAACTCGCGATCAATCAAATTGCGTCAGCGAGTGCCCGGCAAGCATCTCATGAGGTCTTCTAGACTCCATTATGGCGCGCTTATCAGTCAATTAGAATACCAGGGTTCAAGATATGATGCGGGTCGAGCTTCTGCTTGACCGCTTTCAAGGCGTCAGCGAACAGTTGGGGCCGTTCTCGGTCGTACCCGGTCCGATGATCGCGGCCGAGCGCGTGATAGTGTGTGATCGTCCCGCCAGCGTTGACCATAGCTTCTGAGGCTGCGGATTTGATCGCCCAGAACTGTTCGACCAGCTTTCGTTTGTCGCCAAACGCGTGCCATGACGGTGCTTGCCCATCTGGATAAAGATGTGTGAAGCGCACCGTAAAACAGCCCCGACCGAAGCCCACGCTTTGATCTATGTCACGATGCTATCCGACGCCTCGTGCCGTATCGTCTCGTGATCACCGATCCGCTGTTCTATCTCGTCGCCGTCCCCGCCGTGACGCTGCTCGGCCTCAGCAAGGGCGGCTTTGCGGGCCTCGGCATGATCGCAACGCCGCTGGTGGCGCTCGTCGTGCCGCCGCTGCAGGGCGCGGCAATCCTGCTGCCGATCCTCATCTGCCAGGACGCCATCTCGGTTTGGATCTACCGCCGCCATTGGGATGCCTGGAATCTGAAAGTTTTGGTGCCCGGTTCCGTCCTCGGCATCGGCACCGCCGGGCTGTTCGCAAGCCACGTATCGAATGCCGTGATCGAGCTCAGCGTGGGCGCCATCGGGCTCTGCTTCGTGCTTTACATGTGGCTTCGACCCTACATCTGGCGAGCGTCCGTAAAAGGATACCGGCCCAATGCGGTGATGGGTGTCCTGTGTGGCTTGCTCGCTGGTTTCATGTCGACGCTGATCCAGGTTGGCACGCCGCCCTATCAAATCCACGTTCTGCCGCAGCGCCTCGAAAAAATGACGCTGGTCGGCACCACAGTCATGTTCTTCGCTTTCATGAACCTGATGAAGATTGTGCCCTATTTTGCGCTCGGGCAGTTCTCGCCACGTAGTCTCGCCACTTCCCTGGCGTTGCTGCCGCTCGCGGTTGGGACGAATTTTCTCGGCGTCTGGCTCGTGCGCAAGACGCCAACCGAGCAGTTTTACCGGATCGCCTACCTGCTGATGCTCTTGATCTCGCTCGCTTTGCTTTGGCAGGGGTGGAGAGGTCTTGGCCGCTGAGAAACGCGCACCGATCGTTTGGCGGATGCTCCTCCATTTGGTGATCCGCACAATGCGCTCATGCGCTATAGCCCGGGCCAAGCTGCTGCCGACCCCCGCGCCGCGCGCAAATAAAGAGCCCCGACAGTCGCCGGGGCCAAGCGGGGGGTACTGACTGGAGCGCGTGTATGAAGAATAGGCACCGCGTCAG